>CACZRN010000084.1 GCA_902783625.1 uncultured Prevotellaceae bacterium | reverse complement strand
TATCGACTGTGGAACGCTTGCCTCGTCGAGAGCCACTGGCTTCATGGCAGCAACCTGCATTGCCACCTTGTGACCTGCGTCGACGTTCTCTTTGTTGGTCTGCACCATTGTGGCGAGGGTGTGCTTGCCCATGTGGTCGTAGACCTCGATGTTCTCACCTTCGAGAGTGAGGTATCCGTCAAGCTCCATCTTTTCGCCTGTGATGCCCGAGCGCTGTGTGACAGCCTCCTGCACCTTCTGTCCGTCGGCCAGGGTGAGTTCTTTCACCTCGTCGAGGGTCTTTGCCTTTGCTTGGATGGCAGCGTTGAGGATTTCTTCGGTCAGGGCGATGAAGTCTTTTCCGTTGGCCACGAAGTCGGTCTCACACTTCAGTGCGATCATTGCGGCGAAGTCGTTGGTCTTCTTCACGAGCACGCATCCGTTTGATGTTTCGCGGTCGGAGCGCTTTGCAGCGATGGCGAGTCCACGCTCACGGAGTAAGTCCTTTGCTTTGTCGAAGTCGCCTTCGGCTTCGGTGAGGGCTTTTTTCACGTCGGCAAGTCCGGCACCTGTCATTGCGCGGAGTTTCTTGATATCTTCAATTGTAATAGCCATAATTGTTATTGTGGTTTTAATGTGTTAATAATCAAGTGATTTTTACTCTTCAGCTGTTGCTTCTTCTGCCTTTGGCTCTTCAGCTTTCTCGGCAGCTGGCTCAGCTACTTCTGCTGCAGGTTCTGCGTCCTTGCGTGCACGGCGTGTGCGTTTTGGTTTTGCTTCGGCCACTTCTTCTGCCTGCTCGGCTGCTGCCTTCTCGTCGGCCTTCTCGGCTTTGCGCTCTTCGAGACCTTCGTTGATGGCGTCGCAGAGTGCGGTGAGGATAACCTCTACGCTGTCTTTTGCGTCGTCGTTAGCAGGGATGATGAAGTCGATGTTGCGTGGGTCTGAATTGGTGTCGACCATTGCAAACACGGGGATACCGAGGCGGTTAGCTTCGCGTACTGCGATATTCTCCTTCAGTACGTCGACCACGAACAGTGCGCTTGGCAGACGGGTGAGGTCGGCGATAGAACCGAGGTTCTTCTCCAACTTAGCGCGCTGGCGTGTGATCTGCAGCAGTTCGCGCTTTGAGAGGTTAGAGTATGTGCCGTCACTCATCAACTTGTCGATGTTCGCCATTTTCTTCACAGCCTTACGTATCGTTGGGAAATTGGTAAGCATACCTCCTGGCCAGCGTTCGATAACGTATGGCATGTTAACCGATGTAGCTTTTTCGGCTACGATGTCCTTTGCTTGTTTTTTAGTAGCGACGAACAGGATTTTCTTTCCCGATTTAGCTATCTGCTTGAGTGCGTCTGCTGCCTCGTCGATTTTCACTACTGTTTTGTTGAGGTCGATGATGTGGATACCGTTGCGCTCCATGAAGATGTAGGGAGCCATTGCGGGGTTCCATTTGCGGCGGAGGTGGCCGAAGTGGCAACCTGCCTGAAGGAGTTGGTCAAAATTTGTTCTTGACATTTTTCTGAATTTTTTAATTGTTTTGTTTACTTTCTTTTTAATTCTTTTTGTTAGAATCAGCCACTGGGTAATCGCCAGTGCCTTTTTGGGCTGTCGCGGCGAGTCGCAGTGGTTTAGATACTAAACTGTTCAGAATATCTTTCAGACGATGTGTTGCTGCGGTGAGCAGTTGCCGCATCGTCGTCGGGATATTAACGCTTACTGAACTGGAAGCGGCGACGTGCCTTTGGCTGACCTGGCTTCTTGCGCTCCACTTCGCGTGAGTCGCGTGTGAGGAAGCCCTGATCCTTGAGTGTCTTCTTGTCGTCAGCGTTTACTTTTACAAGTGCGCGTGCAATAGCGAGGCGCAGTGCCTGGCTCTGTCCGGTGTAACCGCCACCGTCGAGGTTGGCCTTAATGTCGTACTTTCCTTCTGCCTCGAGCAGTGCGAGTGGCTGTTTCACCACATACTGCAGTATTGCTGATGGGAAATACTTCTCCAGTTCTACCTTATTTATAATTATCTTGCCGGTGCCTTCTGTGAGGTATACACGAGCGATGGCGCTCTTGCGGCGACCGATTGCATTAATCATTTCCATCTTGCCTTAATTATTTGTACTGGTTAATATCTATTGCCTTTGGCTTCTGAGCCTCGTGTTTGTGCTCTGTGCCGTTGTAAATATAAAGGTTGTTCAGTAGGTGACGTCCGAGGACACCCTTTGGGAGCATTCCTTTCACAGCGTGGCGGATGATGCGCTCGGCACCGTCTTCGCGCTTGCGGAGCTCTTCAGGAGTGTTGAAACGCTGTCCACCTGGATAACCAGTGTAGCGAGTGTAAACCTTGTCGGTCTCTTTCTTACCTGTGAAGATGACCTTCTTGGCATTGATGATGATGACGTTGTCGCCGCAGTCTACATGCGGTGTGAAACTTGGTTTGTACTTTCCGCGCAACAGCTTGGCTACTTTCGAGCAGAGACGGCCTACTACCTGATCGGTAGCATCGATAACAACCCACTCTTTCTGTGCTGTTTCCTTGTTAACGGAAATAGTCTTGTAACTTAAAGTGTTCATTTCTTTGTTTTGTTTACTACTAAAAAACTTAATTTCTCTCTGGTGGCTATACTGTTTTGCCACCCCCTGATTTACCCACACAAAAATATAGCCGGACAGAATCTACTGCCTTGCCACCTCTGTATGGATATTGTGCAAGCGATTCACTAACCGCCACGCTCGGCCAAAAGCGCAGCTATTAACACTCCTGCACCGGGGACTCTAAGCTCATCCCCTGGACATAATCGGACTGCAAAGGTAGTCATTTTCTTTGCATGCAAAAGAATATTTAGGGTGGCGGGGAAGAATATTTAAGAAAGTTTAACATATTTCCTGCTCCGTTTGGAGGTGTTTTTGAGACAAAAGGCTGGCTTTAATGGCTTTTATGTCGATTGTGGACAGTGAAGAAAACAGTGTTCTGGCGGCGATGTGCCACTATCTGATAGCGCGGGTGGATAATCCTTTCAGCGCTACTATTGTATGATAAGTCGTAAAGAGGCTTATTTCAGTACAAATAATTTTGCTAGCAAATTTTTCATTAACCGGGCACTTTATTGGCATTAAAGAGGCTCTTTATTAAGAATTTTGCTAGCAAATTTTTCAAAGCTCGATGCAGCGGGGTGGAATATCGTGTAAATATGAGATAGTTTGGGAATGCAGTTGTTCAGAATTGGAAAGCCATCGATATGGAGTTGCCGTTGATGGCGAACGCGTAGTTTTTCTTCTCTGGCAATAGTTTGCGCCCTATCCAATAGCCCAGTTCGGTGCCCCCTATGCCGATGAGAGCCCCCACAGCCACGTCATCCCAGTCGTGCCGGTTGCGGCATACGCGGTCGATAGCCACTGCTGTTGCCACAGCATATCCGCCCACGCTTATCCATGGTGAAAGATGTGAATACTCCTTATGCAGGATTGTGGCCCCGGCGAACGCTGCCGAGGTGTGTCCCGAGGGGAATGAGTGACGGTCGGTGCCGTCGGGGCGTGTCTCGTGTATGGATGCCTTCAGTGCCCATGTGGTGCCGCAGACGATGGCATACGATACAGCTGTGTTCACTATCAGCCCTTTCCATGTGCTTCGGCTTTCCACCCCTGCTGCCTTCATGCCGAACGTTGCCACTACGGGCACAAAGCGCAGGTAGTCGTCGATGCCGTCGCCGTGATACGTCTTGTATTGCGCATGCAGCGGCGTCAGCAGTAAGTATAGCGTTGTGAAAAGTGCGATTGTCTTCTTCATAACCAATGTTTGGCAGTAGGGAGTGCCGTTCATGTGGCAAAATAAAAGATTTTGACTGTTATTTCCAAATTTCTGTCACCATTTTTTCTTGATTTGTTGGTTTTTGTTGTTAGTTCTTTTAAAAAAACTGTTACCCTTATATGCGTGAAAAGGAATAAATGTTTAATTTTGCACCCGGAAAATTAATTAACTTGTATATGAAAAAGTATTTTTTGGTATTAGCACTTTTCGTTGGAATGTCGACATATGCATCCGACGAGGTTGAATTGGTTTCTGGAACTGTTGCCATGCCTGCTCAGACTGACGACAAGGACAGCGACAAAGAAAAGAAGAACTATTGTATTTCGCCCCATGTCGGTGTCGGTGTGGGACTTGCCACTAATCTTCCAGAGGGTTTGAGCTTTGCTCCGATGCGCTCGTGGGAGATTTATTTCGGTCTGTCGTACGATTACACTCCGAAAGATAAGTTGCAGACATACTCTGCCGGTATGGGTGTCTCGTTCCGCAATTTCGGCACACACTCGGGTAAGATGCTTTCGAAGGGTGGCAATTATGCTACTATCACACCCGACATGACCGACATGAAGTCTTCTATCAGGGTGGTGAGTTTCTCTATTCCCCTGCTCTTCACACAGAAAATGGGACACAAATCACCATTCCGTCTGACATTGGGCCCTGTTGTCAACTTCAATGGCACGCATATCAACAATCACTATTCGATAGGTGACGATGAGTATGATGTGAAGACACATAAGATCGGCACTCGTCCCGTTACTGTCGATATATTGGGCATACTGTCATTCCGCGCGTTAAGTGTTTATTGCAAGTATTCGCCGATGAGTGTGTTGAAGAACAGTTCGGGTATGGAGTTTAAATCCGTGTCTTTCGGTATCTGCTTTTGAAAACTTGTATTTACAAAATAAATAACGGGAGGAAAGTCTGTTTGTAGGCTTTCCTCCCGTTGTTTTTTACTTAATTCTGTTTATGCCTTCTTAGTCTTTATCAGTGTCACGCATGCCGCTGCAATAGCCAGGCTGCATCCTGCCACCAGCATCATGTTGCTCTGGTGTGAGCCCACCATCGACAATATTATACCTCCGAGCAGTGCTGCCACTATCTGTGGCACGCATATCGCGCAGTTGAACAGGCCCAGATAGGTACCCATATGTCCGTAGCCCTCGAGCGCATTGGTGACGATGGCAAACGGCATGGCGAGCATTGCTGCCCATGCACATCCGATAAGCAGGAACGGAATGAACTGCATGTACTGATGGTGTATGAACGGCACGAGTGCGAATCCCAGTCCTCCGAGCAACAGTGATACAGCGTAAGCCAGCTTGGCATTCTTTGCTCTGGCAAGCACCACAGCCCATGCCACGCTGCCCAATGCCTGCACGGCAAAAAGGATGCCCACCCAGTTGCCTGCTATTTGGAATGTCTCAGATGCCGCATCGGTGGTGTTCCACACTGTCTCAGCGATAGCACCGGTGGTGTAGTTCCACATATACAAGAATGCAGCCCACGAGAAGAACTGCACCAGACTCACCTTCCAGAATGTCGATGGTGCCTTGCGCAACAGTGTCCACCAGTTGCCCGAACTCTTCTTTTCGCCATTGTCAGCAGATGCGATACCGTTATATTCGGCATACTCCTTGGGATTCCACTCCTTCACCTTCATCGTGGTGTACACGACACACAATATTAATATTGCTGCACCAATGTAGAACGACCAAATGACAGAATCGGGCACAACACCCTTCTCGGCCACATTCTTTATTCCCAACCATGTGAATACGAAGGGGAATATAAATCCCACAACGCTTCCGGCATTGCAGAGGAACGACTGTATGCTGTATGCCTTCGCCTTCTGCTGTTCGTTCACCATGTCGCCCACAAGCATCTTAAACGGCTGCATTGCCATGTTTAGGCTTGTGTCGAGGAACATCAGTGCTATCAGTCCGAATATCATAGCACCCCCCACTGTCAGTCCCAGTGAGCCAGAGTTGGGCAGCAGACACATTACTATCACTGCCACGGCGGCACCGACAAAAAGGTATGGGATGCGTCGGCCCCATCGTGTCCATGTGTTGTCCGACAGCGAACCCACTATGGGTTGTACTATCATGCCCATAAGTGGCGGCAGTATCCAGAAATAACTCAGGTTGTGAGGATCGGCACCAAGTGTGGCGAAGATTCGCGAAATATTGGCGCTCTGCAGTGCGTATGCAATCTGAACGCCGAAGAATCCGAAACTAAGGTTCCATAGATTCCAAAACGATTGATTTGGCTTTTGTCTCATAAACTATAATGAATAATTAATAATGCATAATGCATAATAAAAACAATGTGTGTCAACTATTTGTATTCGATGTTTTTACAATCGACATTAGTAACTTCAATAATTCTTCACAATCTTGCAACATGCTTTCAGCTTGCTCGTTGGAGATATATTCTGTGTCACGAAGTATCTCTATCCAGAACTCGGTCTCACTTGCTTCTTTCAGTGCTATACTCATCTTTGCCCTGAACTCAGGTTTCGATATTCCTCGTATAGCCTCTTTAACGTTAGCACCAATGCTAGTGCCGCTTCGAAGTATCTGTTTGCCTATGATATAGTCGTTTTTGTTTTCGCAAAGATATTTATAAAGCTTAACGCATCTTACTGCAAAACCAAAGCTTTTGTTTACAATTATGTTGTCCTCTTTTGTTTTCATTTTTATTGTATATTATGCATTATGCATTATTCATTATGCATTATCTCGTAGTGCCGCGGAGGATAAGCCTTGTGCGTACTACACGCTTCTCCACTTTGTCAGGCGGCGTCAGTCCCTCTACCTTGTCGAGAAGTATGTCCACTGCTTCCTTCCCCAGTTGCGGTCCTCGCTGTTCCACGGTGGTGAGCATTGGATCACAGGCAATGGCACGCTCACCATTGGTGAATCCGCAGATGCTTATATCCTCTGGGATGCGGAATCCCATTCTCTTTGCTGTGTAGAGGATACCTATTGCCGTGTCGTCGTTTACTGCGAAGAAAGCGTCGGGTCCATCCTCGAGATTCAGTAGTTGCGGTGTTATCACCTCTGCCTCGTCGCGGTTGTCACAATGCACATAGAATCGATCATCTGGTGTTATGCCGTTCTTCAACAGTGCGTCGCGGTAGCCATTGTATCGGTTTTTCGATATTTCCAGGTTCATCGCCGTACCGAAGAATGCTATTCGTCGGCATCCGGTGTTTATAAGATGACTCACGGCATTGAATGCCCCCATGTAGTCGTCAACCACTACTCGGCTTGTATTGAGTCCTGTGCAGATGCGGTCGTAGAACACCAGTGGAAGGTTGTTGTCGATCATTTTCTGGAAGTGATCGTATTTCTGAGTGTTCTTTGCCTGCGACACTATTATCCCGCAGCAGCGGTTCAGCAGGAAGCTGTCGCATATCCTCACCTCATCGTCGTAGTTCTCGTTGCTTTGCGCCACCACCACCAAATAACCACGTTGCGTAGCCTGATCTTCGATACCCGAGAGTATTGAAGAGAAATAGAAGTGGTTTATTTGCGGCACTATTACCCCAATTGCCTTCGTAGGTTGCAGACGGCTTTTCCTCAGGCTTTCCGCCAGAATGTTTGGGTAGAAATTATGCTCACGGGCATAGGCTTTTATTTTCTCGCGCTGTGCCTCGCTTATTCTCGGACTGTCTTTCAATGCCCGCGACACCGTAGCCACCGAGACTCCTAGTTCGCGGGCGATGTCCTTCATTGTTATTGGGGTTGGCTTATTCATAGCGTCGAAAGGTATTTGCCGTTAGTCATTTTGGCAAAAGTATGAAAAAACCATTGTCTGACAAAACTTTTTAGCTTTTTTTATTTACATCGTTGGTTTTTGAGGGTATTCTTGGATGAGTGTTGTCTGTCAATTTGCACATGTGTGTAAAGTTTTTCTTACATATTTGCTGAAATGACATTTATTTTATATTTTTGCAGCACTATATAATGCATAATGAATAATAGAGATGAGAAATAATTATCGTAGTGTGCTGGAGATACTTCGTGCTCGTCTTGAAGAGGGAGTATATGGCAAATCTACTCTAATGCCAGCAGAGGAGATACTTGCAGCGGAGTTTGGTGTGTCGCGTCCCACCATTGCCAAGGTGTACGGCAGTCTGATTGACGAAGGACTGATAGCGCGGCGTCGTGGTGTGGGTACCATAGTGCTCGAAAGCGGACGCCAGCAGCGCGCCTGTCGTTTTGGGATGCTGCTGCCAGGGGCCGGTGAGTCGGAGATCTTCTCCGAGATAAACAGTGAGATAATGAATATAGCTCAGCAGCAGGGCTTCGACTGTGAGTGGGGTGGGGCTACTGCCAATAATGCGGAGACACGCCATTTCCTTGCGGTGGCAAACTGCGAGCGGTATATCGAAATGGGTATCGACGGGGTGTTCTTCTCACCGCTGGAGAAGGTGCAGGATGCCGACAGGATAAACAACGAGATATGCCGTATGATGGATAGCGCAGGTGTGCCAACAGTGCTCATCGACAGGGATATAGTGGCGATGCCCGAGCGTAGCAGATACGATGTGGTAGGGCTCGATAACTACACCGCCGGCGCTGTGATGGCGCGGCATATGATCGCTGCGGGATGCCGAAACATTTATTTCTTCAACACACCCTTCTCTGCCCATTCTGTCGATGAACGCCTGATGGCTGTGAAGAATACCGTGACCGACGCGGGGCTCGACTTCTTCAGGGATAGTCATGTGTGCTGCAATCCAGGCAGGAAAGATGTCTTAGAGCAGATGGCGATAATCCGTGGACAGACGGGCATTATCTGCGCTAACGACTCCACGGCGGTGATACTGATGTCGACGCTCGAGGAGCAGGGCTATAAATGCGGCGTGGATTATCTTATCAGCGGCTTCGACAACATGAAGTATTCCCTCTATCTGAAGACACCTCTCACCACCTATGCTCAGCCGTGCAAGGCGATAGCGCGGCTGAGTGTCGAGCTGATGCTGCGGCGTGTAAGGGAGGGCGCACGGCGTAGCGCCGACGGCGCATCGCTGCCCGTGAAGGTGTTGCTGAATGGGGAGATTGTAGCGAGGGAATCCACACGTTTTCTCAAGAATAAACAACAGGATACTGTGTGAAACGCAACGCGGAGAGCAGTGGGCTAAAGCGTTTTTTCTTATTAGAACATGAATTGTATTTGCAGGGCATTACGCAAGAATAAATCCGCCTGCTGCCGCTGCTCTCCCCTGCGTGGTTTCTTTTTACTTAACCCTAATCTTTTTGTTGTCGATGATGTAGATTCCCCGTGCGGCATTGTCGGTTGAGGTGCCTATATACTGTCCTGTGAGTGTGTAGGCCTTGTGCGTGGTGCGCCCCTGCACCGTGGGTTGTGCTATGGCTGTTGCCTCGCCATCAATGATGCTGAATTGCGCTGTGGTGAATGTTGAGCCGTTGCGCCTTCCGTCGACAGCCTGCACCCCCACGGTGTAGTTGCCGTCGGGCAGACGGAAGGTGGCGGCGTTGACAGTGCCCATGTTACCGAATTCCTCCACCTTCCGCACACCGTTCATGGCTGAATCGGTATATGCACGGCAGTTGCCAAGCAGCGTACCGTCCTCGCTCTGTATGTATAGTTCGTAAGTAGTGTTTCGCTGTGCTGTGGCGGCTGGTGTCCATTTTATCGATGCCCTTCCGTTTACCTGTGTCGCCTCTACCGCTGCAGGAGCATCGGGGCGCTCTGTGGGTTGCTCGGGGCAGAGAGTGACGATAAACGAGCGACCGTCGCTGTAGTTGTGGTCGATGAAGTCCCAGTTGTTGCAGTATCCTGTCTGCACGATGTCTTTCACTCCGTCGCCATCCCAGTCGGCGAGTACCGCTGCCGATTCCGAACCGCCACCGTATTTAAGACTTCTGCTGAACGAATCACCGTTGTTTATCCATATAAATCCGTTTTGCGCATTCAGTTCGTTGCACCAACCCTGATGCAGTATGTCGATGTTTCCGTCGCCGTTCCAGTCGTAAGCATTAGCTACGTTAGCCACCGAGTTAAGCCCTCTCACGCTGAAGCGGTCGAAACTCTCTTCAGGCATTGCCTCGAAATGTCCCGTGCCGTCGTTGATGCATACGAAGGTATGCTCCCAATAACCTTGGTCATCGGTGCCAGTGAGCTCTTTTGCCTTCGGTGTGCCTGGAAAATAACCACCGTCGCCACTGATATACACATCGAGAAATCCATCGTTATCGAAGTCGGCAATAGCCAGTCCGCCATTATACACCGTGGGGTTGGTGAGTGCCCAGTAGGTGCGGTTGAATTTCTTACCCGTACCATCATTTATATACACCTCGGTGAAACGTTCCCAGTCTGCATCGACATTCTGGCGGTAGTCCCAGTTGTTTGCCGACACTATGAAATCTGCATATCCGTCGTTGTTGAAGTCGGCGGTGAGCACAAGTGCTTCCGAAAACGATCGTCCACGTGTCTCGCTGCTGTTGGGTATGATGCCGTCGTCGAAATATATCGGGCGCAGCCTTATGGTGTTTCCCTCGATGCCTTCGTTGAGCAGCACCACATTATTCTCTCCTACACCCAGTCCCACTATGTCGGGCCTTCCGTCGCAGTTGAAATCGGCCACGGCACCAGCACGCAGCTTATACAGGTTGTCGAACGGAGCGGTGAAGTTTGCGGGCAGGTTATCCTCGGCTCCCACTATCTCTGCAGTCATCTTCTGGAATGTGCCGTCGCCGTTACCGAGAAAGATACCCTTGTCGGTTGTATATCTGTTGCGTCTTATCTCGCCTGCTGTGGGCAGTCGGTTCTCGAAGCAAACGATATCAAGTGTCCCGTCGCCGTTGAAGTCGCAGATGTTCAGCGATGGTCTGTCCACACAATTGATTGTGTTGCCCACGTCAGCCCACTGCCCGTCAGTGTTTTTCAATAGCCAACGTGGGCGTGACGCTGAGTAGCCCTCAGTACCCGCCACTATCAGTTCTTTGCTGCCGTCGTTCATAAGGTCGGCAACCACTATGTTACCATACTGTGTACCATAATTGTGAGTGGTGAATGCGATATACGGCTGCTCGGCAATGTACATTCCCAAGTCGGCATTTGAGCCGCCCCAGTCGTTATGCACATGCATTGCCAGTACATTCTCGCTGCCGTCGGTTTTTATCAGTGCCGCCTGCTCATCGCTGAGCAGGTAGCGGGCAGATAGCGAGCCGTCGGGGTCGCCGTCGGGATATGCAACCAGCAGCACACCGTTGAGATATATCTCGCATGGAGCGTCGTCGAAGCACGACCTCACCTCCACACGTCCCTCTATCGCCTTGTCGGTGACGAACGAGCGGCGCAGGTATATGTCGGCAGATATATTGTCGTTAGCCCATGTGCCTGTGCCCATCGGCGATGTCATGTCTTTCCATTTGCGGTTACCGCTGTTTGTCAGTTGGTAATCGGGGTCGTACCACTTCTTGCCGTTTGCGTCGGTGGGAGGTGTGCCCAATACCACTCCCGACTTGCCTCCGTTCTCGCTACTCCACTGGCTGTACGACTTACCGTCGTTGAACACCATCGCCTTTACGGGGTAGTTGTATTTGTCGATGAAATACGATGGTAGGAGTGTGTTCTCATCAAACTCCGCAGCGCTGACGATGAGTTGGCTTATTGTTATGTCGCTGAACGATACCTTGCCGCCGTTGGCATATAGCCACAGATAGTTGCCGTTCTGGTCGGGCAGGCGGTTTATGATGCATCGTCTGCCGTCAATCTCGGCATCGATGATGTCGTCTTTCATCACGACGGTGAGGGTAATCTTTCCGCTCAGTCTCTCCACATTATCCATCCACGCATCTTTTGCCAGCTTCACCTTCTTCTCTCCTGGCTGCATGGCGAGGATATAACCGTTGTCACCGTTCTCGCCTGCCCTCAGTCGCAGTCCGTATTCCGTAGCATTCGCATCGGCATCTATATTCATTTTTATTATGCAGTTGCGTGGCACATCGATGGCGTATGCACGCCCTGTGCCGCCCTGTGCATTTATATCCACTGCGGCATTCCCTGCCACGGCATTGCTCACTGCTGTTATGTTTGCTGCCTTTGGCTCCTCAGCCTTCGGCATCACCTCCACTGGGAATCGTGTAGCCAGTTCGCCGTTAGCGAGCTGATACACCTCACGCAGTGCTACGGTGCCACCGAATGCCCATCCTCCTGAGTCGCGTCCGTCTGAGCGGCTTGGCACCCATCCTGCGGCTATGCGTCGCCCGCCGTTGAACTCAGCCGTCTTCACCACGTCAATCCATTCTCCCTTCAGCGCCTGTGTCTCGGGCCACTGCCAGGGACCGTAGGGGTTTTTCGACATCACATAGTGCGTGCGCAGCCCCTGCCCGAAGACGAGATAGTACCACTCGCCCCACTTGAAGTAGTCGGGACATTCGGGCACTGCTGAGAGCCCCTCGATGAGCGTGCCTTCCACCGTCCAGTCCTTTAGGTTACCTGATGTTATATGCACCAGACATCCTCTGCCGCCGTCGCCTGTTGTGCGCTCCGAGGCAACGAACAAGTGGAATACTCCTTCGTCGTCGATAATCACCTTCGGGTCGCGGAAGTTACGCTGGCTGAATCCCTCTGCCGACTCGTAGAACGGGTTGGGCAGCTGCTTCTCGTAGGTTAGTCCGTCGCTGCTCGTGGCGTAACTCAGTCGCTCGCACACATTCGATCCGTTGAGCAGACGTGTGGCATAGAAAGCGTAAAACACATTATTGTTCCACACTACCGACCCCGTGCATATCGACTTCTCCCACTCCTCGTCGAGCCCTATCGCTATGGGGTGGTGCTGCCATGTCACCAGATCGGTTGTAGTGCTCACACACCACCGGTGTCCGCCTAGTCCCCCGAGTGCGCTGTGGTGTCCCTCGTCGAGAAGCCAGTAGAGATAATACGTGCCGTCGTGGTAGAATGGTATGCAGTCGCCCACGAAATACTTACCACCCACGGGAGTGAAATACTGCATTGTCGGTGGCTGTATGTCGGGGTTATAGCCGTTGTTTGATGCAGCGCTCACGCTGGTTATTGCCGACAGCAGCAACGAGACGATTGTAAAGAGATGTTTTCTCATCATGTTTTTTCTCCTTTGTTTTACATTTTTCGGCAAATATATTCCTTTTTTTCTATATATCTCCTAATCCCTCTCTTAATTGTTTGTCTGAATGCGAAAATATTCTCACATGCATGTAATATTCCTTCCCTTTTTCCGCGATTTCATCATTTACCTGCGCAAAGCCTCCTCCTTTTGTTTCCATGCCTGTGCTACGCAACTTCCTTAAGGTTTGTTGATCGTTATTCATTGAATTAAGATACTCAACGCAGTTAATGTCGGTTTCGTCGATTTTTCTCAACACTCCCCAAGTTCTTCACTTCCCCCGCAGTGGTAACTTCGACTGGTTTTGATATCGGCATTTGCGGACTTTAGCGGTTAACACACTCTCTTGTCAAAGATAAAAGCCCCTTTTCTTTAACATAAAAGCCTCTCTTCCCGGGTATGAAAGTATCTTAAAGAGGGGCACTCGGGGAGCTGTTATCTGCCAACTACAAAGGTACAAAAAAGCGTTGAAATAACCAAGAAAATTTGCAGTTAAATATAGTTAAAATTATGCAATATAACAAAAATAACATAAATACCCCAAAAACAACACTGGTATCCAAGGTATCCATGGTATCCACGGTATCCAGGTATCCACAAATAGGGTCTAATGGGGTATTTTTAGTTTTTTAAGATATAATATCTTATATAATAATGTACGCGCGATGTACAATTATTTCAATTTTTTCCTAAATAGGGTGTTAGGGGGTGTGTTTGGATACCTGGATACCTGGATACCTTGGATACCACCCCCTAACAGGAGTCCGACAAATGTAATTTTTTTGAAAATTTTACATTTTTCTCTTGCATTAAAGAAAAAGATTTTGTATCTTTGCAAGTGGAATATGATTCCCCTCAGGATGACGTTATCTTAGTTTCCATTTGCTTGTTTCCATTAGTCATTTGGTTGGGAGTACAGAGTGCAGTCGATAGTATCCCGGGACGTATTGTATGCCTACACTCTCACCGCTTGTTGGAAATCGATTCCGCGAAATGTTGTCGTGAGACAAGGGAAAGTCTGTGCAAGCCGAGCGCAGCGATGTAGTGTCGAGGCAGAGGGCGTGCTGTTCGCTGAGGTGTGGCCAAATCTAATGGGGCGAAACGACATAAAACGGGGCTTCCTGCGCGCAATAAGTCAGTATGGCGGATGACTTGCTCCGGGAAGACAAGAAGGTGATAATAGGGGTGCAAGATCCCCTTATACCTTTATAATATATTCTGCACTATGCTGTAGTTTATCTCCCCTGCGTTTTCCTTCCCTGTTTTCTCTTTTTCGTTTTCGTTTGCGGGCTGTGTGCAGACAGTGTGCAGGGCGATTGCGGAAAGGGTAGAAGTGGTTGAATATCATGAGTGTTGTGTGTATGCAAACGTTTGCATTTTGCTTGCGAAAATTTTTGAAACAAAAAGTTATTTTCACGAGCGTAAAGGTTTAATTTTGCACCGGAAAAATCTGCACGTGGTCGGTGTTGCCTTACGCCGGCTTCAAAAATTGCGCTTATGCCTGGGGGTATTTGGCGCATGGCAGAAGCCTAAACATACGAAACAACAATAAAATTCAAGTTAACTAAAAACAAAAATGATGAAGCAGGTAAAAATGAAATTGCCTCTGCGAATGCTTATCCTTGCAATGGGTATGTTTTTCGCAGCCACTGGCTTTGCACAGAATATCACTGTGAACGGCCATGTGGAAGATGCTACCGGCGAACCAATCATTGGAGCTACAGTGCGTGTTGTAGGACAGCAGGGCGGTGTGGCTACTGATTTCGACGGTGACTTCTCTATCGATGCTCCACAGGGAGCGACTATTTCGGTGTCGTACATCGGTTACGAGACGGAGGAAAGAACTGCTGCCGCAGATCTGAATATCGTGCTCAAGGAAGAAGCCGGTGTGTCGCTCAACGAAGTAGTGGTGATAGGATATGGTCAGGTGAAGAAGAGCGACCTCACAGGAAGCGTGACAGCTCTTAAGCCCGATTCAAAGAACAAAGGACTTGTCATCAACCCACAGGACATGCTGTCGGGTAAGGTGGCTGGTGTGAACGTGACGAGTGCAAGCGGTGCTCCTGGTGCCGGCGCTCAGATAAGGATTCGTGGTGGTTCGTCGCTGAACGCATCGAACGATCCTCTTATCGTCATCGACGGTGTGCCAGTGGATAATGCCGGTGCACAAGGTCTGTCGAACTTCCTCTCGATTGTCAATCCGCAAGACATCGAATCGTTCAACGTATTGAAGGACGCTTCGGCAACAGCTATCTACGGTAGCCGCGGTTCGAACGGTGTAATCATCATCACAACCAAGAAGGGCCGCAAGGGCCAGGGTGTGCAGGTGAGCTACAACGGAAGCGCTACTGCAAGTATGAAGACTTCTACCCGCAAGCTGCTCGATGCTGCCGGATACAAGAGCGTAGTGGCTAATATCTACGGTACCGACAGTCAGCAGTATGGTCTGTTGGGCAATGCCGACACCGACTGGCAGGATGAACTCTATCGCACCGCTATCTCGCACGATCATAACGTGTCGGTGGCTGGCTCGGTAGGCGACTGGTTGCCATTCCGCGTGAGCATCGGTTACACTGGTCAGCAGGGTATCATGAAGAAGTCGGAGTTTGACCGTTCGTCGGCATCTCTGAACCTCAACCCATCGTTCCTCGACAATCACCTCACCCTGAACCTCAACGCAAAGGGTATCTATGCCGAGACCGACTATCCCAGCTGGGGCGCAATCTCTGCTGCTACACGTATGGATCCGACTCAGAGCATCTACGACAACACTGATGCAGGACGCATCTACGGCGGTTACTATCAGTGGAAGACCAACGGCGGTATCACCGACCACGATCCTACCTTCGACTCTACATTCAACACCAACGCTCCGGGCAACCCTGTGGCAATGAACGAGTTCCGCGACCAGCATGCTTATAGCCGCGCATTCATCGGCAGTGCCGACATCGACTATAAGATACATGGTTTTGAGGACCTGCGCCTGCACGCCACTCTGGGTGCTGACATCACAAAGGGTAAGGAGAACACCACTATCGACCCACGCTCGAGCGAGGCATTCGCATTCGGTTCGTACAAATGGGAGACAAAGCTGAAGCGCAACCTGTCGCTCTCAGCATACGCTCAGTACTACCACGACTTCAACGATGCCGCAAAGAATCACTTCGACATCATGGGCGGTTACGAGTGGCAGCACTTCTGGAACGAGAGTTTCAATGAGAGCCACGGTCTGTATCCTATGACATACGGTTTCACCGCTGAGGAGCAGGCACTGCGCGGAAAGTATTACAACCAATATAACGGTCATGGCCGCACTGAGAACTACCTCGTATCGTTCTTCGGACGTGCCAACTGGAGTCTGATGGATCGCTACTATCTCACAGCTACCCTCCGTAACGACGGTTCGAGCCGTTTCAAGGACCACTGGTCACTGTTCCCATCATTCGCTTTCGCTTGGAAGATGAAGGACGAGAACAAGCTGCGCGACATCGACTGGCTCTCTGACCTTAAGCTGCGCCTCGGTTGGGGTATGACAGGTCAGCAGGACATCAACCGCGACTATGGTTATTTCGCAGTGTACAACATGTTCAACAGCTCGCAGGCTCAGTATCCATTGCTGCCAGAGGGAACACCACTGTACACACCATCTGCTTACGACCCCGACATCAAGTGGGAGACAACAACAACATACAACGTAGGTCTCGACTTCGGATTCTTCAACCAGCGCCTCACAGGTAGCGTTGACTGGTACTTCCGCAAGACCTCCGACCTGCTCAACTACGGTTATGCCGCTGCAGGTACCAACTTCGACAACCGCGTTTGGACAAATATCGGTTCGCTGAAGAACACCGGTGTTGAGGTGAGCCTCGATTGGAAAGCCCTTCAGACAAAGGACTGGTACTGGACCATCGGTTACAACTTCACATACAACAAGAACGAGATTACCGAACTCTTCGGTGCTAACACCCGTCCTATAGAGTATGAGAACACCCATGCCGCTACTGGTAAGATGATTAAGGCATGGCAGGTTGGTCAGCCCGCAACAGCTTTCTGGGTATATCAGCAGGCATACGACGTCAACGGACATCCAGTGAACGGAGCTATCGTTGACCGCAACGGCGACGGACAGATTACTGACGACGACCGCTACTACTACAAGCAGGCAATGGCTCCCGTGACAATGGGACTCAGCTCACGCCTGGAATACAAGAACTGGGACCTCGGTTTCAACCTCCGCGCAAGCATCGGCAACTATGTGTATGATGCTGTTGAGGCAAGCCGCTACAATCTCCACGAGCTCTACTACATGGGATTCATGCAGAACACAGTGGCTTCGGCTGTTGAACTCGACTGGCGCGATCACCTCTGGGTGCAGAGCGACTACTTCGTGCACAACGCATCGTTCCTGAAGATGGATAACATCACTCTGGGCTACTCGTTCAGCCAGCTTATGAAGACCGGCAAATGGCACGGACTGAGCGGACGTATCTATGGAACAGTGAACAACGTGTTCACCATCTCCAACTACAAGGGTATTGATCCTGAGCTGCAGTCGGGTGTCGACTACGAGCTCTATCCACGTCCAATATCATTCATCGTCGGACTGAATCTCAACTTCTAAACAACAATAAATTCTGAAAAGAAATGAAAAGATATAGTATCAACACAATAGTTCCCGCAGCAGCACTTGCTTTGCTTCTGTCTCTTGGGACAACGTCGTGTGTGGGCGATCTCGATGTTACTCCTATCGACCCAAACATGAACACGGAACTGAATGATGCGTCGCTCTTCAATATGTGTTATGCCAACTTCGCCATCGAAGGCGACGGACCAGGTAGCGCAAATATCGCAGCAGAAGATGCTGGTACAGCAGGACTCGTGCGCCAGTACTTCAACGTGAACGAGGCTACTACCGACCACGTGCTCTGCGCTTGGACCGACCCAGGTATCACCACTCTGACAATCAATCAGCAGGATGCTTCGAACATGATGGTGAGCATCTACTATAACCGTCTGTATTACGGAATCTCTATCTGCAACCAGTATCTTGAGGCAGCAGGTGATATCGACGAGACACGCACTGCCGAGGTTCGTTTCCTCCGTGCACTGCAGCTCTATCTTGCTATGGATGCATTCGGAAACATTCCTCTTGCCATCAGGGTTACTCCAGAGAAGCCTGTGCAGTACAGCCAGGCACAGATGTATGAATGGCTCGAGAATGAGCTGCTCGAGATTGAGCCGAAGCTCATGGACGCAAAAGCCAGAACATCAAGCGACGCCAACTATGGCCGCGTGGACAAGGCTGCTGCATGGATGCTGCTCTCACGCCTCTATCTGAACGCTGAGGTTTACACCGGAACAGCTCAGTGGGCAAAGGCTGCTGAATATGCAAACAAAGTTATCAAGTCTGATTATCACCTCTACACCACAAAGCAGAACGGATATTCTGCATACGAGCAGCTCTTCATGGGCGACAACGGTCAGAATGGTTCGTCTGTAGAAGGTATTTTCCCAATACTTCTTCAGGGTGACAAGACTGCCGGCTATGGATGCACAATGTTCCTTATGGCAGGATGCTGGGATGAAGACATGCCATCAAACGGCACAAACGGAAACTGGGCAGGAAACCGTGCACGCAAAGAGCTTGTGCGCAAATTCTTCCCCAACGACAACGCTCCTGCCGGCACACCTGCCGATCTTCAGGAAGTAGCCGGCGACGACCGTGCACTCTTCTGGAGCCAGGATCGTACTCTTGACATCGAGTCGGTAATTACATTCCGTCAGGGATTCTCGATAGTAAAGTTCAACAACTACTATGCAACAAACGGCACACCTACCCGTACCGACTTTGCCGATACCGATTTCTTCTTCTTCCGTGTGGCTGAGGCTTATCTTACATATGCTGAGGCAACAGCACGTCAGAATGGCGGCAATGCCACAACAGAGGGTGTAAGCCTTATCAATCAGTTGCGTATGCGTGCTAACACCAGCACCAAGTCGAGCTACAATCTGCAGGAAATCCTCGATGAGCGCTCACGTGAACTCTACATGGAAGGTCTGCGTCGTACCGACCTCATCAGATATGGAAAGTTTGGCGGTGAAAACGCCGACTACATCTGGACATGGAAGAACGGTGCCCCTGCCGGACGTAACTTCAGCAGCGACTACAATCTCATGCCTCTGCCAAGCAGCGATCTCTCTGTGAATGAGAACCTGGTGCAGAATCCTGGATACTAAGAAACGGTAAATATTCAAAATAAACGAATACTATTATGAAACATATATTTAAGTTAACATTGCTGCTTCTGTGTGGCGTTTGCCTGTTCACGGCATGCGATGACGACCGCGACTCTAATCCTACTCTTGCTCAGCCTACATCGTTCACGCTGAACAGTCCGTCGTATGCACAGTCGTTGGTAGACCTCGCAACAACAACAAGCCTGCCACTCACATGGTCACAGCCAAACTATGGCGGCTTCCCCGTGGCAGCAGTATATATTGCACAAGTATCACTCACAGGCAGCTTCAACACATCATATGCTGAGGAACTTGCCGACGAGAGTGGTGAAACTGTTTGCGATTACGTTGAATTGAGCAACACATTCAATTCGTGTAGAGGCTCTATCGACAAAGAAGCTCTTGCCAAGGCAATAGTTAATATCGCAAAATGGGAAAGCGACGAGGATGTTCCCGCAACGCAGGAGGTATATATCCGCCTCGTGTCGGAGTTCTCAGAGCTCAGTCCTGTCTACTCAAATGTCATTAAGCTCAATGTGGTGCCTGTATTCGTAGAGGCAAAGGTATATGCTGAGTTTATCTATGAAATCGGTAACGAGTCGGATTGGAAGACTGTTCACCCGCTGCGTAGCCCGAACCTCGATGGTATCTATCAGGGTTACTACTGGCTCGATGGCGAGTTCAAGTTCCGTCCAAACGAAAACGATTGGAACGGTGACTGGGAGTATGGCAACGTAGAAGGTGTGTTCGAGGATAATGGTGGTGGCAACTTCCCAGGTGTTGAGCCCGGATTCTATCAGATCGACGCAGATATGACTGGCGACAAGTACACCTACAAAGTCACTAAGATTAATTCTATCTCGATTATTGGTACCGTAAACGGTAACTGGGATACCGACACCGACATGACTTACAACCCACAGACAGGTGCATGGGAGGTAAAGACTACCCTCACCGACGGCGCTATGAAGTTCCGTGCGAACCACGACTGGGCTCTCTCTTGGGGTGGTGCCAACGGCGATCCTGAGGCTTACGACAACCTCACTCACGACAATGGTAAGGACCTCGACGTCAAGGCCGGTACTTACACCGTTCAGCTATTCATCAGCTACGAAGGTAACAACCGCGTAGTATTAAAGAAATAATGAATTAACATAGAAAGATAAGTGAAATGAAAAAGCTTATATATTTACTCGGTATCATCTGCCTTATGGCCAGTTGTTCCGAAGATTATACCAATTGGGCCGACCCTCAGAGCAATCCCTCTGAGGAGCCCAGTATTGTTGAGTTGAGTGTAGAGCCTGCAGCCCCCGTAGTATTTGCCGATGTGACTGCTGAGACACTCCAGCTGTTTATCCCCTCTGTTACCACAAACGAAGAAGGCGTTACTACTACCTACGAAGGTATTCTCGCCAGTGCCGACGGTTCACGTACCATCAAACTCGCTACTGACGAAAATGGTTACGTGCCTGCCGAAGAGCTGATAGCAGCAGTGGAGAGTCTCTATGGCAAGCGTCCCGTGGCACGCGAAATACCCGTGACTGTCATTGCTACATCAACAATTAATGGTGTGAGTGTGCAAAACGAGGCAACAACAATCTTCACGGCAACACCTAACGCTCCGGAGATTGAAGAAGCATACTACATTACAGGTACTCCAAACAGTTGGAATAATAGCGACACCAGCTATGAACTTAGCAACGGTGGTCAAGATCCTTACGAGAATCCTGTATTCACATGCACTATCCCTGCTGGTGAAGGCGACGTCGAGTTCAAGGTTACACCTAAGAGCGGTCTCGGCGGCGACTGGTCGAAATGCCTCGTTGCAACCGATGAAGAAGGCAAGTTTGCCACAAACAATGCTGGCGGCAACTTTAAGATCACAGCTGTTGAAGGTGCACGCTACTATCGCATCACATTCGATATGATGGAGCAAACATGGTCGTACGAGGCACTGGCATTCAGCAACTTCGTTTACGAGATTGGTAACGAAAGTGATTGGAGTACTGCACATGCACTCTACAGCCCCAATGCCGACGGCATCTATCAGGGTTACTACTGGCTCAATGGCGAGTTCAAGTTCAAGCCCAATGCCAACAACTGGAACGGCGACTGGGAGTATGATGGCGACAATCGCATTGCCGACAACGGCAGTGGTATTAACTGTCCTGCTGCTGATGCAGCATTCTATCAGATTGATGTCAATCTGCAGTCGATGACCTATGCCGTTACACAGGTGAAGAGCATCACCATGGTTGGTTCGCACAATGGTTGGAATCCTGCCGACTCCAATATGCACATGACTTATAACACAGCCACAGGCGCTTGGGAAGGCCGACTCGTACTGAGCGATGCTGCCAATGTGAAGTTTGCCATGAACGATGACTGGGCAGTGTCATGGGGTGGTGCCAATGGCGATCCCGCAGCATTCGACAACCTCACACAGTACAATGGTAAGGACCTTGCTGTAGAAGCAGGTACATACTCTGTTCAGCTGTTCCTCTCTTACGAGGGTAACAACAAGGTTGTATTCACAAAGCAATAAAGCAATACATACCGTATTCATTCATTGGCCGCAGCGATGTAAGTCGCTGCGGCTTTTTCGTTATTCGCGATTCCGTTACTGCTAACAAATGAAATGAAGGTATAATCTTTGTTAATTATCGATATTAATTTATTGTTTTTCGATAAAACAAATATATCTTTGTGGCGAAGATTTCTATAATAAACACAAAACAGTTTATGATTATGAACAAGAAAATGCTTAGCAGTTTGCGTCGCCTGTGTTATGTGGCACTGTTTTTTTGCGTCTGTTGGTTTGCTGTATTTTGTTGGAGGAGTTACAATTCACTGTTCTCCACATCGGGTACCCATGTCTTTTTTAATACAGAGGGCTCTGCCTACATGGTGACTGTGTTTGTACTCCATGCGTTGCTCTCGCTTGCGGTCATTGCACTGTGCGTTGCTTTTGTGGTTAATGTGCTTCGTGGAATCAATTGCGGAGATTTGTTTCCGCAAGCGAATGTGGTACTTCTGCGTTTCGGGGCGATAATAGTATTCTTCTACGCTTTCATCCAGGATAATCTCAGTCAAGCATTCCTCAACCCTGCTGAAGTTGCAAGTGGTGCGGTAAGAACTCAACTTGTACTGACCGACACGCCGTTGGTGTTGATCTTGCTTGTGTTGATTTTTAGTCAGATGTATAAGATTGCCCGCGAATTGGCGGTGGAGAGTGAGCTCACGGTGTGATTTCCGAAGCTGATAATAAATATAATAGTTAATGCTGACGATAACGAAAACGATTTGCAATGATAATAGTAAACCTTGATGTGATGATGGCTCGGCGCAAGATGTCGCTTGGAGAGTTGTCGGAACGAGTAGGCATTACCATGGCTAACCTGTCGATATTGAAGACGGGCAAGGCACGTGCCATTCGATTCTCCACCCTCGATGCCATCTGCCGTGTGCTTGAATGTAGTCCTGCCGACATACTCGAATACAGAGACGAATGAGAATAGCCTATACGATAATTGCCTTGGTGCTTGCAGTGCAGTGTTGTGCTGTCGGTACTCCTGTCGACAGTGTTCGTGTGGACACTGTGAAGACGCTGCGCGACTCGCTCTTCACACCCATCCCCGACATGATGCTCGACGAAGTGGTGGTGACTGCTCCGAGACTTGATCGCATGGGTGTGAGTTTTCATATCGATCCCAAGGAGGCACAGTTGATGCAGTCGCAGCCAGCAGGATTCAATCCATTGGCACTGGTGGGGTGGGTAATCAGCAAAATAGTGGGTCCGCGGCACAAGATGACACAGCGCGAGCGACTAAAAAAAGCCCTCGACAACTATTAACCATCTGCAGAGTGGAAACTGCTGTATGTCAGTTTGTTCACAATCAGCGTTATGATTCCGTGGTCGATGCAAACGTTTGCATCGACTTTGCATTTATTTGCCGTTTCTTGTTTTTAATCAAAAAGTGAGATTTGTTAATTTTGCAATGAATCAATACAAGGTCATGTATTGTCAGTACATGCACCATATACTCGCAGTAAAAAGGCCGTTTATTTGCAATAAAAGGGCCATTTATTTGCGATAAAAAAGGCCATTTTCTTGCAGAAGAAAGCCCTTGTACCGGGCCATGCAAATTAAGGGGTAGTGACTACAGATAACCCCTAGCAGACGAGAATAAAACTTAAATAAAATATTTTAACCATGAGAATAGTTTTTCATGTAAACTACCGTACACAGTACGGTGAGGAACTTATTGTGAATAGTGTGGCTGACGACTCGACGGTGGCTGCCCGGTATAAGATGCACACCTACGACGGTGAGCATTGGCAGGCAGATGTGGTTTTCGACAATATAAGCCGCCACGGGGTGTTGACATATTACTATAGTGTTGAGTGTGATGGCTCGCCGTGCGCAGTGCGGCGTGAGTGGGCACGGATGCCTCACAGGGTGCGCCTGACAGCACAGCGTGCAGCGGTGTATAACGTGTACGACCAGTGGATAGATATTCCCGACGATGCATATTATTACAGCTCGGCATTTGTCGATTGCTTATGTCGTCGCGAACTTAAACGCGAGAGGGTGGCGCGCTTTCAGCATCTGCTTCGCTTGAAGGTTCGTGCCCCGCAATTGGGTAGTAATCAAGAACTTGCGTTAGTGGGTAATACCAATGAACTGGGATGTTGGGATGTAAACCGCGCATTGCGTATGGTGGAGCGTCACAGGGGTGAATGGGTGGCTGATGTTGATGCCGCTGCTATCGCCGGGAAGACAGTGGAGATGAAGTTTGTGGTGCTCACTGTCGGCAGTGGTGAAAAGAGTCTTGCTGACGGTTGTATATGGGAAGAGGGCATGAACCGCCGTCTGC
>CACZRN010000083.1 GCA_902783625.1 uncultured Prevotellaceae bacterium | reverse complement strand
TTGGCAGAGTGATCGATCGCGCTGGACTCGAAATCCGGTATACCCCTTTCGGGTATCGGGGGTTTGAATCCCTCACCTTCCGCTGATTGGGATGGGAATGTTAGTAAAAAGACGTTTCCATCTTTTTGTTACAAGCGAGAAAATATGTTTTCGTGAAAGAATGTTTTTTCATACTACTATATGGATATGTTTTTTTACTAAAAATGAAATATTAGCCGAATTATGAGAACACAATTTAATCGTTTTATCTTTTCCCTTGTTTTTCTTGGGGTACATGTTCTGGCCATAGCTCAGATTGACAATCAAATTAAAGTCGATGCTTTGCACAAGCCTGTGCGCCAGTTGTTTAGCTTGGCTGATGTGCGTGTGGAAGATCCGCATATGCTTTTGCTTCAGGAGCTCGATCATAAGTATCTGCTTGAGCTCGATGTGGATAAGCTTCTGTCGTGGTTCCGTAGAGAGGCGGGGGTGTCGCAACGGGGCGTTGAGCCTTATCCCTTCTGGGAGTCGGAAGACTTGTTCGGCGGCGGACCGTTGTCGGGACACATCCTCGGCTTCTGGCTTTCGTCGATGGCGATGATGTACGAATCGACGGGCGACGAGAATATCATACCTAAGGTGAGGAATGCTCTTGACGGGCTCCGCGAGTGTCAGCTGGCCGACGGCGAGGGGTTTATCGGAGCTCAGCCGAACGTGAAATCGGTGTTTGCCGAGGTGGCAAAGGGCAACTTCAAGACTACCAACCCGCTGATAAACAAGACGTGGGAGCCGGTGTACGTGATGAATAAGACGATGCTCGGGTTGTATGATGTATATCGTACTTTCAATATCGAGCTTGCCAAGACTATTCTTGTCGACCTTGCCAGCTGGTTTGGCACGAAGATAATCGATGTGCTCGACCATGAGCAGATGCAGCGTCTGCTCGTGTGTGAGCATGGTAGTATAAATGAATCGTTTGTAGACGTGTACACCATCACGGGCGAGAAGCGTTTCCTCGAATGGGCGAAGCGTCTCAACGATGAGGACATGTGGGTGCCTGCCGCCGAGGGGCGCGACGTGTTGCAAGGGTGGCACGCCAACACCCAGATACCGAAGTTTACGGGGTTTGAGCGTGTGTATAACTTCACCGATGACGTCAAGTTCCGCCGCGCGGCAAGGTTCTTCTGGCAGACGGTTGTCGATCAGCACACGTGGGCCAATGGCGGAAACAGCACGGGCGAGCATTTCTTCCCGACGAGCGAATTTGAGAAACGGCTGACGAATTCCGGTGGGCCGGAGAGCTGCAATTCGGTGAATATGATGCGACTGACCGAGGCTCTCTATCAGGACGACGGCGGAATGAAGTATATCGACTATTATGAGCGACTGCTCCTGAATCATATCCTTGCCAACTACGACCCGATAGAGGGTATGTGTGTGTATTATACGTCAATGAGGCCTGCGTCGTATAAGATCTATTGTACTCAGTTTGAGAGCTTCTGGTGTTGCACGGGAACGGGCATTCAGGCTCCGGCGAAGTTCGGAAAGATGTTCTATGCCCACAACGGCGACTCGCTATTCGTGAACATGTACTGTCCTTCTACTCTCAACTGGAAAGAAAAGGGCCTGCGGTTGAGAATGGAGACCGACTTTCCACGTAAAAACAATGTCCAGCTGAAGGTCGAAGGTCTTGAGCGAAGTAAGCGAATGGCGATAGCCTTGCGTTGCCCATGGTGGAGCAAGGGCGTCGACGTCAGGGTGAACGGCAAGAAGGTGAACGTGGAGAAGAAGATGAAGGACGGATATGTGGTCGTCAGTCGCAAGTGGCGTCGTGGCGATCAGGTGGAAGTGGAGCTTCATCCAGAGCTACGTGCAGAGGTCGTGAAAGGCGGCTCGGAGTATTATGCCTTCATGTATGGTCCAGTGTTGCTCGGCGTGCGAATTGCAGATGACAAGCTGACGATGAACGATTATCGTCAGGCCCGCCGGACGGTGCAACGGGGGCTGGCTCCTATGGAGATGGCTCCTGAGATTATCCGCGACGTGGATAAGGTGATCAGCAATATGGAGCGTTGCGACTCTGATGATGTGCTGCGCTTCCGTGTGCCGGAGAGTTGTGCCTCGAAAGAGTTCTTCCTCGAGCCCTACAACGATATTCACTTCAGCCGGTATGCTATCTATCTGCATCTGATGGGGAAGTAGTCTCCCGACCCTTGGCTTCATCCCGTGGAGAAATTGTCTCCCGCTCTTTGTCCTCTTTCTTGAAGAATTCCATTACGTTCTTGTCGGCTTCGATGTAGCCGATGATGTATCGTCGCATGGTGATTTCGGGCGACGAGTGGCCCATCATCCTTGCGATGGTGGAGGGATGGGCGTTGCGCAGGAAGAGGTTTGTGGCAAACGAGCGACGGCCCGTGTGGGATGAGACGAACTGCCATTTCGGCCCGCTTTCGTATCTCCCCCGGCGATAGAGCGTCGTGGGAGAGTCGATGTCGCACCTGAAGCATATTTGCCGGAGTGTGGCGTTGAACGTGCTAAGGGTGATTTTCCTTGTTGCGGGGGCGCAGAGGTAGGGGAGAAGGTTCGAATGCAGGGGTAGAGAGATCTGGGTCTTCGTCTTCTGTGATACGTAGGTGATGAGCCCCGAGGAAATGTCGCAGTTGCTTATCGTCAGACGGGCTGAGTCGCAATTACGAGCTCCCGTGTAAGCCTCGATGAGGAAGATGCGTTTCACGTATTCTTCCGTCGGGCTGAGAGGGATGTATTTGTCAATCCTCTCAATTTCATCCTCGTTGAGATATATCGATTGTGACGGCTCGGCCTTCGACGAGAGTATCTGCGCGAATTGTTTCGAGGGGATGTCGACTTCGTAGATGTGACGATTGATGATGGCTTTCATCTCGGCGAAGTTGGTGCGGGCGGAGTTGGCAGAGTATCTTCGGAGGATTATCTCGGCATAGTCTTCAAGATTGAGGTCGGTTATGTCGTCCCATGTCGGAATGTGGCCTAAGAGATGTCGGAAGTGCTCGATATATGCCACACGCATCGGGTTCTTCCAGATGAAAGCTCCGGCAAAGGTGTGCTTCCACGCTCTGGGGCATTCGTCGTAGTGGTCGAAATATCCGCGCCGGATGGCATTGGCATATTTCTTCCGCTCTTGTACCGTAAGATTCTTTATGCTTTTCGTCATAGATGTCGTTAAGTCCGAAACTTTCATGTTGTGCAGTACTGACGACGCTCAACCGGACAATCTTGTCGCTCAGTCGGCGTTTACGCTCTGGGGATGGCCCGGTGACTCACGTCAGGGGGCGTCTCTCGGCAGACACGATGTTTCTTAAAATGACGGCTTCTGTTAAGCCCGGGGTTAATAATTATCTTTGTAGACGATCAAGCGGTCGAACCTTTTCTTCTGATTTGTTTATGTAGAATGTTTTTTTATGTTTTCGTAGTATGGGGCTCGTTCTTTTATTCCTCGTCGACGAGTCCTGCGTTGATCCACTGGGTGGTGAGAGCCTTGGCGTCGGTCAGGGCAGTGTCGTAGTCAACTTCGTATTCGTCGGTGAGCAGCTGAGCCAGGTCATCGTTGGTGAATTCTTTATCGTGGATTTTCTCCCACAGATAAGCGGAACTCTCATTCATGCTGATGATGTTGCTGAAATCGATGTTCTCTTTTCCTTCTGCCACAATGATGTATTCTCCACATATTGTGCGAAGGTTAAATCCATTCTTTACTTTCATCTTTATATTGTTCTTTTGTTATTATGTCAAATCACTCCGAAGAGTGGAATCCAAATGCGGCGATAGAAAGCTAGCAGATAGCGTCGTAGAGGCCTTAGCTTCATCCAGATGAATGAGTAGGCTCTCCATTTCTTTCCGTCTGTGCGGTCGAGTTTCTCTTTTCCTTTGCGATAGAATCCCTCTACCGATGCGCGGATGTCTCCCGTCTTGCAATGCTCGGTCCTTAGATTGCCGTCGCCGAGAAGTGTAATGTCTTCGCCCTCAATCTTCACTATGCGGTGTAGGACATATTTGCCCTTCTCAATCTCAGCTAGTACCGCATCGCCGACCTTCACCTCGCCGGCTTTCTTCAAGAGGGCCTTGTCGCGATTGTTCTCGAGAAACGGACGCATACTGAAGCCTCTCAGCCGAAGGGTAACACTATGTCCCTCATCGAGCATGCGCACTACTTCAGGAAGCAACACGGCATTGGGGAATTGCACTTCTCTTATGTTTGTTCTCTCTTCCAAATTCTTTTTAGCTATTATTATTCGCTATAGCATTGTGGCAGACAATTGCCGATTGTTTGTCGGGTAAGCAGTGAAGAGTGTAGATGGGTATGCGCTCAACGATCTTAGTCACCGTGTCGCACACGCTCCGCATTATCCCTACATCCCATTTCATTGCCGAACATGCCGGCAAAAGCGATGCGAAAGCATCTACGGGCGCTAACTTCTCAATGCTGTTAGTCTTTGCCCTGTCGATTCTGGTTATTGCCCCGAGTGGAGCTTTCGTGTTGCGATAACATGGTGTCTTACCGCTCCAGGGGCTTCCATATATAAACACTTTGTCGTCGACAACTCTCACTATGGGATTATCATCGTTCATCAAGTCGCAATCGGGAATGTGCCTGAGCCACATACTCACTTGTGTGCTTTTGCCTGTTCCGCTTTTAGCGATGAAAGCATATCCGCGTTTATCGTGTCTTACAAGCGACGCATGAAGCATCACCGTGTCGAGATGGCTCGTGGCAAAGGCAAATACGAGCATAATGGCATTGTTGAGACCAAACACTCTCATTCCGGTGTTGCCGTTAAGTGCGCATCTGCACACCGAGAAGTCGCCGTTGCAAATCAAAAGGCAGCAATCTCTTCCGTCGGTGTTTTTGATGATGTATTGGTAGCCTCCCGTTGTTATCTCATCGACTATTGTCTCTCCGTTGCCGGTGTCGAAAGCCCTGATGCGTTGGCGTTGATCCTTAGGCACGGGACGAATGGAGTCGTCAACAGTCAGTGTGAACAAGGCATTGCATTCGTTGTCGTCAACATAGAAATTCTTGAACGAAGGTATCAAGGCGACGACTGACGGTTTTGCGTCAGATGCATTTGTGTTGTTGTCGACAATCCTTACGATGTGATCGGCTACGTTGAACGTGTATGTCTTGTTCTCTAAAGTCACGTCTGCGGAATGTTCTCTACGTCGGGACGAATGCCTTTCTTCATGTCTTTATTGGCTTTCTTCTGAGCTTTTTTAGCTTCTTTCGCCTTTTTGCGCTCCTCTTTCAGCGTGCCACTATCTTTATTTATGTCTTGTTCGCTGGGCATTATGCGCTCGAATTTGAACTCGTTGACGGCAATATAGTTCACCGTGTAGCCCATTTTCTGACTATTTAGTTTTTTTCTCGTCTTAATGAATTTCTTTTCTATGTCTTTTTGCTTTTCGGCAAAGAATGTCACGGGAGTAATATCGTTCTTTCCCTTAGAGCGCATAAAATCTCTCAACTGGTATGAATAGTTCTCGCGGCTATAAAGGAATCCGTTTTTCTCGATCCACACAGAGTCGATTCTCTGGATATCAGTCAGATATACAGTAGAGTCGTTGAACGACATTGCCAAACCGTAGATGAACACAGTCTTAAATTCTCCGGCATTAGCAGCAAGCGAAGCCGTGAGCATTGTCAATATAAAAAGGAGTTTCTTCATATTTCAAATATCAGTTTTCAATTTTGGTTTTCCTCATTTTTCTCAGGGCATGATCCCTTATCTGCCTTGCTCTTTCGCGCTTTATACCCATGCGCTCTGCAATCTGCGCAAGTGTTATAGCTTCTTCTCCAATGCCGTAATAGGCTTTCACAACCGTTTGTTCTCTTTCGTTTAGAGTATCAATCGATTCTTTCAGTTGCTGCGCTACAACCTCGCGTGTCAACTCGTCTTCTTTCGATGCAACTGTTTTGTCTTCAATCACATCTACAAGGGTTGTCGACTGGCGGTGGGTTAGGGGAGCGTCGGCAGATAGAAGCTTCGAACGCATCTTTATTGAGTCGGCTATTGCTTTTTCGGAGATGCCTGTTTCTTCTGCTATCTCCGAGACACTTGGCTTTCTTCCGAGTTTTTGCTCAAGCGCGATTCTGGCACGGTTTATCTTCCCCGCCATCTTCGATTGCTTGTCGCTCAACCTTGCCGGGTAGCCATGAGCAGCAAGTGCACGTCGCATTGCTTGATGAATTCGTCGCGCTATTTGTTCTCTTGTTTCATCGGGGTTAGCTTCGGCCAAAGCCACATGACCTTCGCCGATTAAATCGTCGAGGTCGAGCCCTTTACCTGCATATCGCTTTGCTATCTGCGACACCAGCGGGAGCATATCTTCGAGTTGCTGATTCATCGTTTATTCTTTTACATTGGCAAAATTACGTGTTTTCCCTCTTTTGTGCAAATTTAAGTCGTGTTATTTCAATAATTATATGTTTACTATTCTCTTTTTTCTTTTATTCTCTTATTCTTTATTCTGCTTTCTTTTTCAACAAAAGTTAATTTCAAATGGTAAAACAATGTTAAATGTTAAATTAAATTATTAACAAACGTTTTTTTTTTTTTTATTTAATTAACTATGCGTATATTTGCACTCGAAAGTTTTATATATGACGATCTTTAACTTTTTGATTTAGCGAATCAAAAGAATATCAAGCATGTTGATCTTATGATATTGAACCATAAAAGGTTCATTTTCATCAAATTTTAGGTTTTGGTAAGCACCTGCCGGGAGGCAGGTGCTCCTTTTTCCCTGCATTTAAAATCCAGCTTACAATTGCATTACAAACACATCGTTTTTTCCTTGCCACAGTTCATTGAGTTTCTCAGATGGATTGTCGTCAAAGATGCCGAATATTGCGCTACCGCTTCCACTCATCTGCGCATACGTTGCTCCGCAGCAATAAAGGCGTTGCTTAACAGAAGCCAGTTCGGGATAGATGCCAAATACTGGCTGCTCGAAGTCATTGGTTAGCAGGTCTTTCCAAGCCTCAACGGGTTTGTGAACAATATCTTTACAACAAATGTCAGGCTTCCGAGGGCGGAGCATCGAGTATGCCTCGCGTGTAGATACAGCAATGTCGGGCTTTACAACGGCGATATATTTACCTTCAAGAGCCGATATCGGGGAGGTAAGAGGCTCAAAGATATTGCCTATGCCCGTGGCAAATGTCGGTTTTGCATCGACAAAGAATGGACAATCGGCTCCTAATTTTGATGCATAAGAACGCAATTCGTTGTCGGAAATGCCGAGATTATACTTCTCGTTGAGCATCATAAGCATCGCCGTAGCGTCGGAAGAGCCTCCTCCAAGCCCAGCCTGCGACGGGATATTCTTCTTCAGTCGGATGCTTACTCTTGGCAAAGGGTACTTCTCTGCCAGCATCTTATATGCTTTCACCACAAGGTTATCATCATCGGGGCAATCGACTCTGTTTCCTTCTGTCGCAAGGATGTATGCTTTCCCCGCGTATTCGTCATCGTTTAGAGTCTCCACCTCAAGCTCGTCATAAAGCGGGATGGGGTAGAAGACGGTTTCAATGTCGTGGTATCCGTCGGCTCTTTTAGCAACGATGTTAAGTCCCAGGTTTATTTTTGCGCACGGATATTTTTTCATTTCTAAGACATTTTCTTGATTTTTTCCACGAATGCATCAATCACCGCAACGGCAGTAATGTTCACGATATCGCGCACAGAACTTTCGAAGTCGGTGAAGTGAATAGGTTTGTTCAATCCCATTTGTATAGGACCTATTATCTCTGCCTCTGGTGCAAGCGCCTGAAGCAGTTTGTAGCTACCGTTGGCACTGCTCATGTTAGGGAATACCAATGTGTTGACATCGAGCCCTTTCAGTTTGTTGAAAGGATACTTATCATCGCGCAGTTCTTTATTCAAGGCGAAGTTCACCTGCATCTCACCATCAATGGCAAGGCTCGGATAAAGCTTCTGCATATCGGCAACAGCATTGTGCACCTTCACCGGCGAACCTACCTCGTCGGTGCCGAAGTTAGAATAACTTATCATTGCTATTCGCGGTTCTTCGTTGAAGAATCTCACGGTGTGGGCTGATAGTCGCGCTATGTCGACAAGCACATTCTCGTCGGGGTGACGGTTGATGAGCGTGTCGGCAATGTAGAAAGTGCCCCTCTTCGTGTTCAGGATGTGCATTGTGGCGAAGGTTTTATATTCTGTTTGGATGCCTATAACCTCCTTTGCCACTTTGATGGTGTTTGAATACTTGGTGTAAAGACCAGTGATGAATGCATCTGCATCGCCGCTTTCTACCATCATCATGCCGAAGTAGTTGCGCTCATACATCTTGTCGTATGCTTCTTGGAATGTGTATCCCTGTCGAGCACGTTTCTCTGCAAGATGCTTCGCATACGTTGCACGGCGGCCTTGCTCCTGATCTGCTCGCATGTCGATTATCTGTATGCCTTCGAGATCGAGCTTCAGTCGTTGTGCCAAACGGTTAAGTCGATCGGGATTTCCAAGCAGGATAGGGATGCAGATACCCTCGTCTCTCGCTTGTACGGCAGCTTTCATCATCGTTGCGTGTCCTCCTTCGGCAAACACCACGCGTTGAGGATGGCGGCGAGCCGTGTCGTGAAGCTTGCGTGTGAGTTTCGTCTCTTGCCCGATAAGTTGCATGAGACTCTTCTTGTACGCATCCCAATCGGTTATCTGTCGGCGTGCCACACCGCTTGCCATCGCCGCCTTTGCCACAGCTGCGCTTACCTCTGTTATCAGTCGTGGGTCAACGGGCTTCGGTATGAAGTAGCTGGGACCGAAGGTGAGGTCGTTCACATGATACACATCGTTTACCACGTCAGGCACGTATTGTTTTGCCAAGTCGGCAATAGCGTGCACGGCAGCCATCTTCATCTCTTCGTTGATTGCCTTTGCGTGCACGTCGAGGGCACCGCGGAAGATATATGGAAATCCGATAACGTTGTTTATCTGATTTGGATAATCAGAGCGTCCTGTTGCCATGAGAACGTCGGGACGGCTGGCCATTGCATCTTCGTAGCTGATTTCAGGCACCGGGTTAGCCAGAGCAAACACTATCGGCCGCTCAGCCATTGAGCGCACCATGTCTTGCGTGAGAACGTTGCCCTTCGATAATCCCACAAACACATCGGCTCCACGAATGGCTTCCTCGAGCGTGTTAATGTCTGTGCGATATGTGGCAAAGAGCCGTTTCTGCTCGGTGAGGTTAGGGCGGTCTTGACGGATGACGCCTCTTGAGTCGAGCATCACAATGTTCTCAACTCTCGCACCCAACGCAACATATAGTTTCGTGCAACTGATTGCGGCTGCTCCGGCACCATTCACCACAATCTTCACATCGGCTATATTCTTTCCTGCTACTTCGAGTGCATTCTTCAATCCTGCAGCTGATATGATGGCCGTACCATGCTGGTCGTCGTGCATGACGGGTATGTCGAGCGTGCGTTTCAGTCTATCTTCGATGTAGAAACATTCGGGTGCTTTTATGTCTTCGAGGTTTATGCCGCCGAATGTCGGTGCAATCCGCTCCACCGCCTCGCAAAACTTCTCTGGGTCTTTCTCGTTTACTTCAATGTCGAAGACGTCGATACCGCCATAAATTTTGAACAGCAATCCCTTGCCCTCCATTACCGGTTTACCGCTCAGAGCACCGATATCGCCCAATCCGAGCACTGCGGTACCGTTTGAGATGACAGCTACAAGATTGCCTTTGTCGGTATATTTGTACGCATCGTCTTCGTTTTCTTGAATCTTCAGGCATGGGTATGCTACTCCTGGCGAATAAGCCAGGCTCAGGTCGGTTTGTGTATGATATGGCTTGGTGGGTTTAACTTCGATTTTTCCTGGACGGGAACCTTCGTGATACTCAAGAGCGAGTTTCTCAAGAGTTATTTCTTTTGTGTTTTCTGTCATAATATTTTCAATTATTTGTTCGTGTTTGTTAACTACTTGCAAAGTTACTGATTTTTCTGAAAAAATCAACTTTGAGCGATGAAAAGTTGATTGCCAATATAAATATAATAATGTCGGAGAGAGTTTTCTGTATTTGTGCGTTTGGATGAATAATATTTCGAGGTAGCGTATTTTTATGCATGATTTGCATTATATAAAATGCTTCTTTGCCGGCACATGTATCTATATCTTTCAACAAAGAGCCCTTTTAATGGCATTAGAAAGCCTCTTTAACGGCAATTAAGAGGCTCTTAATCAGCGTTAAAGAGGCCCTTTAATAACGCTCAGATAATCAAGAGGTTACGAAGGCGGTTTTTCTTGATTTTGAGAAAGATAATCTCTTCTGAAGTGTCGATTGTTTTTGAATAAAAATAAAAGAGCTTATTGATAAAAAATATTGTTTTTCTTTTGTATTGCTCTCGGCTTTCATTATCTTTATCTTCCTTCGGATCGATGAAGATAAGATTCGCCTCGGCAAAAAAAAGAATGATTTCTTTTGTTTTGCTCTCGGCTTTCATTACCTTTGCAGATATTTAAGAATGTGATGAAGAAGACATATTTTACACAAGGCGGTGATTACGACCATTATATTGTAGAGGAGCCTCAGGGGCTGCTCGATTATCTTCTTGCCACGCTCAAAGGGCAGAGCCGTAGCAAGGTGAAGGCTACGCTTCAGGGCAGAGGAATAAAGGTAAACGGAAAAATCGTTACCCAATTCGACTATCAACTCACTGAGGGACAGAAGGTTTCCGTTAGTCGCTCAAAGCGAAACGATCTCTTCAAAAGCCGCTACGTGAAACTGCTTTACGAAGATCCGTATATGTTCGTCATTGAAAAGAAGGTGGGTATCCTCTCGATGGCGGCAGGACATTCGTCGCTGAATGTGAAATCGGTGCTCGACGACTATCTGCGCAAGTCGAAGCAGCATTGCATGGCTCATGTGGTGCATAGGCTCGATCGCGACACAAGCGGACTCATGATTTACGCCAAAGACATGAATACGGAGAAGATTTTCGAGCACAACTGGCACGATATTGTCTTTGATCGTCGCTATGTGGCAGTGCTCTCGGGCGAGATGGAAGACGATGAGGGCACGATAGCCAACTGGTTGAGAGACAACAAGGCGTATTTCACATATTCGTCGCCAGTGGATAATGGCGGTAAATATGCTGTCACTCATTTCCACACTCTTGCTCGAACAACTGAGCATTCGCTTGTGGAATTCCGTCTTGAGACAGGGCGTAAGAATCAGATAAGGGTGCATGCAGCCGATATGGGGCACCCTGTTTGCGGCGATCCGAAATATGGTAACGGTGACAATCCGCTTAACCGTCTGTGCCTGCATGCATACGTATTGTGCTTCTATCATCCCGTCACGGGAGAGCCGATGGAGTTCTCAACGCAGATTCCATCAGAGTTTAAAAAGCTATTTTGATTATTCTTTCAGTATCATTCTGCTCTCATTCTTCCGCCAGAAGGGTGGGGCGGAATCGCCGGGCAGTGATACTCATTAGATATTTCCAGCGTGAAGGAAATACACAAGCAATAGTCCTACCACAATGAGTAGGGCTATTGTCTTTATCAGGCAACTTGCCACTTTCTTGATGATAACAACACCGACGATGATTGCTATCAGACATGCGATATATAGAGTGAAATCGTTGTTCATGCTTTTCTTACTTCATTTTCCACTATAGTCTTTTGCGCATTGGCGATAAGAGCTTCGGATGTAATTATTTGATAATGTGTATGTCGCGTTGTGGGAATGGAATCTCGATGCCGTTCTCTCTGAGAGTGTTGTAAACACATTCCTTCAGTCGCCCGTCATCGACATATTGTGTGCGCACAGGTATCCACGCCATCACCTTAAGGTTGACGCTGTTGTCTCCAAACTCCTTAACCACAACGTTCACGGGGCGACGCTTATACACGCAGTCGAGATTCATGAGTTTCTCTTGCAACAATGTTCTCACTTTCTCGACATCAGTTCCGTAAGCCACACCCACCTCGAATATGTCTTGCTCATAACCATGATTCTTGGTCATGTTTTTGTAATTCTTGGTAAACAGTTGGCTGTTTTGGAACGCTATCACTGCTCCGTCGGTGGCTTCAATCATTGTGCTTGTGTATGATATTGAGCTCACCCTTCCGCGTGTGCCGTCGAGCACAATCCAGTCACCAACCTTCACTCTTCCTGCCATCAAGGCAACACCATAATAGATATTCTCGATGATATCCTTCATAGCGAAACCGATACCAGTCGACAAACCACCTGAGATGACCACGAGCCATGTGCTGCTCACGTGGAGAATAGCAAGACTTATGAGCAGCCAAGCGCCCCATACAACTAGGTTGATGATGTTGCTGGCCATCGCAATTCGGCTTGGAGCCGACGACGGATCAACCTCGTCGAAGTGCTGACGCGCAAGCAATTTCAGCGTATTGGCTATATAACGGAATATAAGGAACAGTGCTATTACCTGGGCAATAGACATTGCACTGAGTTTAAAGCCTTTGGCATCGATTACCTGATACGAGAACAGACGTCGGCTTGTACCGCCAAGATTGAAAACATCGGCTGCCCAATAGATCGATATCATTATCGATATTACGGCGAGTAAAGGCAGGCATACGTCGTACACAAACCTGTAGAACCACGATTGCGTTATAGGTTTCTCTTCGTATCCGTGACGCAAAGCCCATTGTTTGAGTAGTCCCTGTATGCACGTGATGGTGAGGATACATGTCAATTGCATTATCCACCAAATGAGTATCTGCACACTCAGAAGCGTATATCCGAGCCATGAGCATCCCACAGATACGATGAATACAAAGAGTGTAGTGTATGAGTAGAAGACGTCGCTGTTCGGGATGTTCTTGTTATGTTTCTTTATGACGCGCCACTGCCATAGTGCACAGCAGAGTAGGATGGGCGGGAAGATGAGATCGACAAGGTTGTTAGGGATAAGAACAATGCGGAATGTGATGACCACAAAGCCAATGAACATCAGCGGCGAGTAGATGTGGAAGCCGCTTTTTATCTGTGTGCCTTCAAGTCGTATAAGCAATGAAATGAGGATAACGCTCAACAGCCATGCGTATTCTACGAGCAATCCGCTTGCCATGATAAGGAAGTATTGATCCTTGAATATCATTCTTATCGCTCCCAAAATGATTGCCAAAGTGATAACAGAGGTCGTCTGGATAATACATGTGCGACGTATTTTAAACCCTTCGGTGTTAAGACGCTTTGGTAACAAGAACCTTACAACCAGAATGTTAAGCACAAAGGAGATGAACCCGTAGATGATTATCATCGTGTATAGGAACAACATGACTCTGCTGTCCCATTGCGAATGGTTTCTTTCAACATGTTTGTATTTGTCGGTAACAACTTCTGTGGTGCTCTTCAGTTGCTTGCCGAGGTTTTTCAAAATAAGGAAATAGTTCTCACCGCCATTGCGGAAGATACTTGTCTGTATGTCGTAATAGCGTTGATTTGCATAATCGTTCAAGTATGCAAGACGACTTTCAGTGTTTTTGTAGTATCTTACATAATCGGTAAACTGCTCAGTGTATTCTTTGAGTGTGCGTCGGATGTTAACGGCAAGAGTAAGACATACGTTTCTGTCTATTCTTGCTTTCTCGTCGAGAGTGCTTGGTATCATCTTGCTGAGATTCGTCACCAAACTGTCGTAACGTGCTATCTCGGTTTCGTTTCTCTCTATAAAAGAGGTGAATGGCAATACGTTTTCCTGAAACTCGTTGTATTGCTCGGTTGCCTCGTGACATGCATAGGTGAGGTCGAAGATGTATCCTGGCTTCTGCGAATAAAGCATGAGCGAGTTCTGGTTGCTTCGGCTGATGATGTCCATCAGGTCGTTGAGCACATCTTCTTGCTGTTGCTTCATCAGCTCCGATTGCCGTTGTAGCTCTTCACGTTCTTTGGTTAGTTCCGTGCGAAGGATAGAGAGCGTACTGTTCAGGTCTTTCTCCTTAAGCACTGCGTTAACAGGGATTGTAATCAGTAACGATAGGAACAATATGATAAGCGATTTCTTCATTTCTTCTCTTTTATATGTTAAATCCGATGCAAAGATAGTGCAAGCCGAGCGCAGAACAAAATAAAATTCGAAGAAATTTATTTTTTATGCCGAGGCGAAGCCTATTTTCAGTTATACTAAAGATAGTGCAAGCCGAGCGCAGAGACTTGTCGAACGCAAGTGAGACCCACTGACCGAAGGGAAGTAACTAAAATAAAATTCGAAGAAATTTATTTTTTTGTATCGATGCGAAGCCTATGTATAGAGCGTTTAAGATGGTTAGTACTGATGAGAAAGCAAAAAAAGTGGGAAATAATTTTTGTTTTTATTGATAAAGAAATACTTTTGCAAGTGATAAAACGAAAACGCGAATGGAGATGAAACTTATAGCCGATTGTGGAAGCACGAAGATTGACTGGGCACTCTGCGATGATGTTCGCGGCATTGAAACGTTCAATTCGCCAGGTGTCAATCCTGTGTTTATGGAGCCAGAAGAAATATATGAAAGTTTTAGTAAAGCATTCGATACGTATCTGCTTGGTAATAAGCAGGTAACGGAAGCGTTTTTCTATGGCGCAGGGTGCATTGGTAAGAACATAGAAAAGGTCACTCAGGTGCTGAGAAAATTCTTTCCTTCTGCGATGGTTATGGTTTCCTCCGATTTGCTTGGTGCTGCCCGTGCCTTATTCCATCACGAGGAAGGCATAGCTTGTATTTTAGGCACTGGGAGCAATTCGTGTCTGTTCGACGGGGAGAATATCGTTAAGAACGTGCCTCCACTCGGATTTGTTCTTGGCGACGAGGGTAGTGGAGCCGTATTGGGAAAGCAGTTGATTAACAAGATTTACAAAGGACAAGCGAGCGACGAGTTGCGATTGGCGTTTGAAAAAGAAACGGGATTGACGTTGCCCGAAATAATCAGCAATGTCTATCACGGTGCTATGCCCAGTCGTTTTCTTGCATCGCTGGTCTCATTTGCATCACGACACATCGATGACGCGACAATTGAGCGAATAGTGGTCGATAATTTTGCTTCGTTTATCACTAATAATGTCGCCGCTTATGGTAGGAAAGATCTTCCTGTTTCGTTTGTCGGAGGAATGTCGCTAAGTTTTGAAAAGCAGCTCCGGCAAGTCGTTTCCGATGCAGGATATATCATGGGAACGATACTTGCGAAGCCTATTGGCGGGCTTATAGACTTCCATACCGCTTGTTCTTAATATTGTTATTTGTCGTTTTCAGTATCTTTTGCTTGAATTAAAATCATACTGAGAAACAGGTGGTATTTTGTCGAACAAATAATTTTGCTAGCAAATTTTCGAATAAAGAGGCTCTTTAATGCCAATAAGTGGGCTCTTTAATGGAAATTTTGCTAGCAAAATTTTCAATGCACTGGTTTTAAGTGATGTGATAATGCGTTAAAATAGGGGGGATAAAACATATCTCATGGCTTGTTAAGCCCATTAATCTGCAATTAATTAAAATTATCCGACATTATAATGTCATTATTTGTTCCTTTTTTTTTATATATGAAAAAAAGTTATTACTTTTGCATCTGCTTAAAAGCATAATATAAATAACGTTATAAATTTTATGTATTTTACTTTGTTAATCACCGTTCTTTTGACGGCTGCGGTTTTGGTTCTCGGCGCTTATGTCGTGGCCAAGCTCATCGGTCCCCGTTCGTATAACAAGGTAAAGGGTGAACCTTATGAATGTGGTATACCTACACGTGGCACCTCTTGGCTTCCCGTGTCGATAGGCTACTATTTGTTTGCCATCCTTTTCTTGATGTTCGACATTGAGACCGTGTTTATTTATCCCTGGGCAGTAGTCGTCAAGCAGTTTGGACCGATGGCACTCGTCAGCATCGGCTTCTTCCTGTTGGTACTTGTGTTTGGCCTTGCATACGCTTGGCGGAAAGGAGCTCTTGAATGGAAGTAAGAAAACCGCGTATAAAGAGCATTCCTTATGACGAGTTTAAGGATAATAAAGGTCTTGAGAAGATTGTCGATGAGCTCCACGAGGGTGGAGTGAATGTCGTCGTCGGCTCTCTTGACCAAGTAATTAACTGGGGACGTGCCAATTCGTTGTGGTCGCTCACATTCGCAACGTCATGCTGCGGTATTGAGTTTATGGCTGTTGGTTGTGCACGCTACGACTTTGCACGTTTCGGCTTTGAGGTGACTCGCAACTCACCACGTCAGGCCGACCTGATTATGTGTGCCGGAACCATTACCCACAAGATGGCACCTGCCTTGAAACGTCTCTACGACGAAATGGCAGAGCCGAAATATGTGATTGCAGTGGGAGGATGTGCCATCAGCGGCGGTCCGTTCAAGCAGAGCTATCATGTGGTGAAAGGCATTGAGGAAATAGTTCCAGTAGATGTGTTCATCCCCGGATGTCCTCCACGCCCTGAGGCAATCATGTACGGCATGATGCAGCTGCAGAGGAAAGTGAAGATAGAGAAATTCTTTGGCGGAGCGAACCATAAGCAGACGAAGGAAGAGCGCGCGAAAGGCGTTTCGAATGAAGAGCTTACTTATGGCAAGAAGGGACGCCCAATCGTGGTGACCGATGTGCCTGAGGATTTCGTGAATGAGTTGAAAGAGACCAAGGAGGCTGCAACAGCAAATGTTGCGGCAGTAAAAAAAGAGGAGGCTGCACAATGAAACTGAATAGTATAGTATTTGATTTCGACCAGTTTGCCTCTGAAATGGCAAAGCTGAAGACCGAGAAGCATTTCGACTATCTCGTGACAATCGTCGGAGAAGACTTCGGTGAAGAAGGACTTGGATGCGTTTACATCCTTGAGAACACCGAGAGCCATGAGCGCACAAGCGTGAAGACACTTGCCAAGAAAGTTGGCGACGAAAGTGTTGTTAACTCTGTCGTAGGTCTTTGGAAAGCTGCCGATCTTCTTGAGCGCGAAGTGTTCGACTTCCTTGGAATAAAGTTCCTCGGTCATCCTGATATGCGTCGTTTGTTCTTGCGTAGCGATTTCAAAGGATATCCACTGCGCAAAGATTTCAAACAGACTGACGACTACACCCTCGATGATGATGTTGAACCAGACTTCGGAATGGAGTATTGGCTTAATGACGAGGGCAAGCTCTGCTCGAAGCAGAATCGCTTGTTTGCTGACGACGACTATGTTGTCAATATCGGACCGCAGCACCCGTCGACACACGGAGTGCTCCGCTTGCAGACAGTACTCGACGGAGAGATAGTAAAGCGTGTCTATCCGCATCTGGGATATATCCACCGTGGTATTGAGAAGATGTGTGAATCGATGACCTATCCGCAGTCGCTGGCGCTCACCGATCGTCTGAACTATCTCTCGGCAATGATGCATCGCCACGCCCTCGTGGGAGTGATAGAAGAAGGATTGGGCGTAGAGTTGTCGGATCGTATTAAGTATATCCGCACAATAATGGACGAGCTGCAACGTCTCGACTCGCATTTGCTGTTCTGTGGTTGTTGCGCTCAAGACCTTGGTGCGCTCACTGCATTCCTCTATTGCATGCGAGACCGCGAGCATGTACTTAATGTGATGGAAGAAACCACAGGCGGACGTCTTATTCAGAACTATTACCGAATCGGTGGATTGCAAGATGATATAGATCCAAACTTCGTGAAGAACGTGAAGGACTTGGTGAAGTATCTGCGTCCGATGATTCAGGAATATATGGATGTGTTTGGCGATAACGTCATTACTCATAACCGTTTCGAGGGAGTAGGACCGATGTCGCTCACTGATTGTGTGAACTATGCTGTTACCGGACCGGCTGGTCGTGCGGCTGGATGGAAGAATGATGTAAGAAAGAACCATCCTTATGCTATGTACGACAAGGTGGAATGGAAGCAGATTACGCTCACTGGAGCCGATTCTATGGACCGTTATCTGGTTCATATTCAGGAAATGTATCAAAGTCTTGATATCATCGAGCAGCTTATTGATAATATTCCTGAAGGAGAATTCTACATCAAGCAGAAGCCAATTATCAAAGTGCCTGAAGGACAATGGTATTTCTCTGTCGAAGGTGCAAGTGGTGAGTTTGGTGTCTATCTCGATTCAAAGGGTGACAAGAGTCCTTATCGCTTGAAGATGCGTCCGATGGGTTTAACACTTGTGGGTGCACTCGACTCGATGCTTCGTGGACAAAAGATTGCTGACCTCGTAACCACGGGAGCGGCTATCGACTTCGTAATACCAGATATTGACCGATAAAAACAGGTGTTAGGTCGTACGCTTGGAAATAGAAACAGGCGAACGAAATAAACATAAAAAGAAAAAAGAAATGTTTGATTTTAGTATTATAACACAATGGTTCGAAGGTCTTCTCCGAAATACTTTAGGATTGGGAGATTTCTGGTCGATATTTATTGAGTGCCTGCTGGTGGGTGTGCTGATACTTGTAGGATACGCACTGCTAGCTATCGCACTGATATTCATGGAACGTAAGGTTTGTGCATACTTCCAGTGCCGCCTTGGCCCTATGCGCGTAGGACCTTGGGGGTTGCTTCAGGTTTTCGCCGACGTGGTGAAGATGCTCATAAAAGAAATCTTCTTTGTCGATAAAGCCGACAAGTTCTTGTATGCTCTGGCTCCTTTCCTTGTAATTGCAGGTTCGGTGGGAGCATTCTCGTTCCTTCCTTGGAATAAGGGCGCTGTTGTGCTCGACTTCAATGTAGGTCTGTTCCTGATAACAGCTATTTCTTCGATAGGTGTCGTGGGCATATTCCTTGCAGGATGGGGTTCGAACAATAAGTACTCTGTAGTCTCTGCTATGCGTGCTGCGGTTCAGATGATATCTTATGAGATGTCGCTTTGCCTGTGTCTTATAACTGCTGTTATATTGACTGGCTCGATGCAGGTGAGTTCAATTGTTGATTTTCAGACGGGACCTTGGAACTGGCTGATATTCCGTGGACATATCCCGGCAATCATTGCCTTCGTGGTATTCCTTATTGCCGGTAACGCTGAGGCAAACCGTGGCCCGTTTGACATGGCTGAGGCAGAGAGCGAGCTCACAGCAGGTCATCATACCGAATACTCTGGTATGGGCTTTGGATTCTTCTATTTGGCTGAGTTCCTCAACCTGTTTATCATTGCCGGTATAGCTACTACAGTCTTCCTCGGCGGATGGGCTCCGGTGAATATCGGCATCGACGGCTTCGACAAAGTGATGAACTATATACCTGGAATTGTTTGGTTCCTTGGTAAAACATTCGCTGTCGTATGGCTGCTTATGTGGATAAAGTGGACATTCCCACGTCTGAGAATCGATCAGATACTTAAACTCGAGTGGAAATACCTGATGCCGTTATCGCTCATCAATCTTGTACTCATGACCGTAGTCGTGGCACTTGGTCTATATATTAAATAAGGAGAAAAGATATGGAACAGAATAAATCATATTTTGGAGAGATAGCGGATGCGATGAAGACATTGGCCACGGGAATGAAAGTCACTCTCAAAGAGTATTTCACCCCGAAGTCAACCGAACAGTATCCGGAAAATCGTAAGACTACGCTTCATGTTGCCAAGCGCCATCGTGGCCGTCTTGTGTTTAAGCGCAACGAAGACGGATCGTATAAGTGCACGGCTTGCACGTTGTGTGAGAAGACATGTCCGAATGGTACAATCAAGATTACGTCTCACATGGCAGAAGATCCCGAGACGGGAAAGAAGAAGAAAGTGCTCGACGACTATCAGTATGATCTCGGCGACTGCATGTTCTGCCAGTTGTGCACCAATGCATGTAACTTCGATGCCATCGAGTTTACTAACGATTTTGAGAATGCAGTATTCGACCGAGATGCCCTCGTGCTTCACCTCGACAAGGAAGTTTACGAAGGCGGTTCACTGCCCAATCTTATTGATGGCGGCGCTGAGCTTACAATCGGTAAGTTTAACACTAAAACAAAGTAGAAGGATATGGCAAATGTTGTAATGTTTTGCATATTGGCTGTTGTCATTATTGGCTCTGCCATTATGTGTGTGACCACAAAGAGAATCATGAGGGCTGCGACATACCTTCTGTTTGTCCTCTTTGGCGTGGCAGGCATTTATTTCCTGCTCGACTATACATTCCTTGGTGCTGCTCAGATTGCTGTATATGCCGGAGGTATAACAATGTTGTACATCTTTGCAATACAGCTTGTGTCAAAGCAGACGTTACAAGGATTCCAAGAGCGTTTGAAGTGCTCACGAATTATCACTGGAGCGCTTGCTGCACTTGTCGGGTTAGTAGTTGTAGTTGCTATTTTATTAAAGAATAAGTTTATTGATAATTTCGCACAGATACCCGATATGGAGGTGCCAATGGAGACAATTGGTACGGCGCTTGTAGGTTCTGATAAGTATCAGTACGTGTTGCCGTTCGAATTTATTTCTATTTTCCTTTTGGCATGTATAATCGGTGGTATAATGATTGCAAGAAAGGAGGACAAGAAATGATACCTGTTGAGTGCTTTTTGGTGCTAAGTGCACTTTTGTTTTTCATAGGCTTCTTCGGGTTCGTTACTCGTCGTAACCTCGTTGCAATGCTTATCTCTGTTGAATTGATACTTAATGCGGTTGATATGAACTTTGCTGTTCTCAACCGATTCCTCTTCCCGGGACAGTTCGAAGGTTTCTTCTTCTCACTCTTCTCTATTGGAGTGAGCGCTGCGGAAACAGCTGTCGCTATCGCAATAATCATTAATGTTTACCGCAACTTCCATAGCGATCAGGTGAACAGTATTGAGAATATGAAGTGGTAAATTTGTTTTATTAAAACTACAAAAGAATCATGTACGAATATACAATTCTGATACTTCTGCTCCCGCTGTTCTCGTTCTTACTTCTTGGACTTTGCGGAATGAAGATGTCGCATAAAGCAGCTGGAATAATTGGTACGACTTCGCTTGGTATCGTGACGGTGCTCAGTTATGTCACTGCTTTCCAGTACTTTTCGGCTGCACGTAATGCCGAAGGCATCTTCAATACAATTGTGCCTTACAATTTCACATGGCTCCCATTAGGTTCACTGCATTTCGACCTTGGCATTTTGCTTGATCCGATAAGTGTCATCATGCTGATTGTAATTTCCACTGTCAGTTTCATGGTGCACATTTATTCTTTTGGATATATGCATGGTGAAAAAGGATTCCAGCGCTACTATGCGTTCCTTTCATTGTTCACGATGTCAATGCTCGGACTTGTTGTGGCTACAAACATCTTCCAGATGTATCTGTTCTGGGAGCTTGTAGGTGTTTCTTCTTATCTGCTCATCGGGTTCTACTATCCTCTGAAGCCAGCCATTGCTGCCTCAAAGAAGGCGTTCATCGTCACACGTTTTGCTGATATGTTCTTCCTGATTGGTATCCTGATCTTTGGATTCTATACAGAATCGTTCAGTTTCTCGTTTGCCGGTGATATAACAATGGGGCAGGGGACTACACCGTTTATTGAAGGTAATATGACAAAGGCATTGGCAGCAGGAGCATTCATTCTGCCAACAGCTCTTACACTAATGTTTATCGGTGGTGCCGGTAAGTCAGCAATGTTCCCATTGCATATCTGGCTTCCCGACGCTATGGAAGGTCCGACTCCTGTCTCTGCACTCATACATGCAGCAACGATGGTCGTTGCAGGTGTATATCAAGTTGCACGTATGTTCCCGTTGTGGATTCAGTATGCCCCCGAAACAATGTCAATCATTGTCTGGGTTGGTGTATTTACCGCATTCTATGCTGCCGCTGTTGCTTGTGCACAGAGCGATATCAAGCGTGTCTTGGCGTTCTCTACCATTTCGCAAATTGCATTTATGATGGTAGCATTGGGCGTATGCCTGCCAGGACATGGTGATGCTTTGCTAGATAATCATGCACAGTTAGGCTATATGGCAGGCATGTTCCACCTCTTCACTCATGCTATGTTCAAGGCATGCCTCTTCCTCGGGGCAGGTTGTATCATTCATGCCGTGCACAGTAACGAGATGGAGATGATGGGAGGTTTGCGCAAGTATATGCCTATCACCCATATCACATTCCTCATCAGCTGTCTGGCCATTGCCGGTATACCTCCATTCTCGGGATTCTTCTCGAAGGACGAAATACTCACGGCTTGCATGCAGTATAGTCCTGTTGTGGGATGGATAATGACAGGCATCGCTGCAATGACAGCATTCTACATGTTCCGTCTCTACTATGGTATTTTCTGGGGAACGGAGAACAAAGAGGTACATGCTCATCACACTCCCCACGAAGCACCTTGGACAATGACCTTCCCAATCATCTTCCTTGCTGCAGTCACTTGCGTATGCGGTTGGCTGCCTATCAACGGACATTGGATGGGATTTGGTCAGCTCATCTCTGCAAGTGGACAGGCTTATGACATTAATCTCGATAAGAATGTGGCCATTACCAGCGTTATTATTGCTGTGTTGAGCATTCTGCTGGCTACATATATATATAAAGGTGAAAAGCAGCCTGTCGCCGATAAACTCTACAAGACATTCCCTCGTCTGCATCGTGCAGCCTACAAGCGTTTCTATCAGGACGAGATTTGGCAGTTTGTTACCCATCGTATCATCTTCCGCTGTGTGTCTACGCCAATAGCATGGTTCGACCGTCACGTGGTTGATGGTACATTCAACTTCCTTGCGTGGGGTGCAAACGAAGCCGGCGAAAGCATTCGTCCTTGGCAGAGCGGCGACGTAAGAAAGTATGTCGTTTGGTTCATGACAGGTGCTGTAGCATTAACATTGGTATTACTTTGTATTTAATCACATGCAGTTATGAGTATATTAACATTATTCGTAGTTATTCCCGCCTTGATGCTTTTAGGTCTTTGGCTCGCCAAGAACCTCAATCAAGTGCGTGGCGTGATGGTTGCCGGTGCATCATGCTTACTGGCGCTGTCGATATGGTTGACTATTTATTTTATTCAGCAGCGTGCGGCAGGTAATACCGATACAATGTTGCTGACATATAGCACCCCTTGGTTTAAGCCTCTCAACATTGCATACGCAGTGGGAGTAGACGGCATATCGGTTGTGATGCTGTTGCTTTCGAGTATCATCGTGTTTACGGGCACGTTTGCATCATGGCAGCTGAAGCCACTCACAAAGGAGTATTTCCTTTGGTTTACTCTTCTCTCTACTGGAGTATTCGGGTTCTTCATCTCCATAGACATGTTCACTATGTTTATGTTTTATGAGGTTGCTCTCATTCCTATGTATCTGCTAATTGGAGTATGGGGCAGTGGACATAAGGAGTATTCAGCCATGAAACTTACCCTTATGCTTATGGGTGGTTCGGCTCTTCTCATTCTCGGAATCCTCGGAATTTATTACTTCTCAGGTGCTACAACGATGAATGTTAACGAGATAGCACAGATGCACAATATACCAGTGAATATCCAGAAGATTTTCTTCCCATTTATATTTATTGGATTCGGTGTACTTGGAGCATTATTCCCATTCCACACATGGTCGCCTGATGGTCATGCATCGGCGCCTACAGCTGTGTCTATGCTTCACGCAGGAGTACTGATGAAACTCGGAGGATATGGATGTTTCCGCGTTGCAATGTATCTGTTGCCCGAGGCTGCAAACGAATTGGCTTGGATATTTATCATCCTTACAACGATCTCTGTTGTTTATGGTGCTTTGTCGGCATGCGTTCAGACTGACCTGAAGTATATAAATGCATATTCTTCGGTTAGCCACTGCGGACTGGTGCTGTTCGCTTTGCTGATGATGACCAAGACATCATGCACAGGAGCAATACTTCAGATGTTGTCTCATGGACTTATGACAGCTCTGTTCTTTGCACTTATCGGTATGATATATGGTCGTACGCATACTCGTGACATCCGCAAGCTTGGTGGACTTATGAAGGTAATGCCATTCCTTTCGGTAGGATATGTTATCGCTGGTCTTGCCAATCTCGGTTTGCCTGGCTTCTCTGGTTTTATTGCAGAGATGTCCATATTCGTTGGTTCTTTTGAGAATGCTGACGCGTTCCATCGCACTGCTACAATCATCGCTTGTACGTCAATTGTTGTGACGGCAGTCTACATTCTTCGTGTTGTCGGTAAGATTCTCTATGGCGAGGTTGCAGACAAACACTATCTCGAACTGACAGATGCCACATGGGACGAGCGCATTGCCGTTTGCTGTCTCATCTTCTGTGTAGCCGGTCTTGGCGTTGCTCCGCTGTGGGCAAGCAATGTCATCGCCGATGCAATTGGCCCTATCCTTAATAATATAATAATGTAATAAGGAGGAAAGATATGAATTACGGACAATTTCTAAATATGATTCCAGAGGCATCGCTTGTTGCCATTCTGATAATAGTTTTCATTGCCGATTTCTGTTCTTCACATTCGGCAAATCGTAAGTGGTTCAATCCGTTTGTTGCAGTGTTGTTGCTCGTTCAGACAGTTATCTGCGCTATGACGCTTGAGCCTGCTGAAGCTTTTGCCGGGCTGTATGTGTCGTCGAAGGCAGCCGGAGCGATGAAGCTCATGCTCACTGGCGGTACTTTGATTGTCACGATTATGGCAAAGCCATGGATTGATACGGTAAGCAAGAATGAAGGCGAGTTCTATATGCTCGTGCTTTCTACGCTACTTGGTATGTATATGATGATGTGCTCTGGTCACTTCCTCATGTTCTTCCTTGGTCTTGAGATGGCCAGTGTGCCAATGGCATGCCTTGTGGCAATGGACAAATGGAAGCGGCAAAGCGCCGAAGCCGGTGCGAAATACATTCTCACTGCAACATTCTCGAGTGGTGTGATGCTCTATGGTATTTCACTTCTCTATGGCGCGACAGGGACAATGTATTTCTCCGACTTCGCCAATGCGTTGACAGTGAGTCCTCTCTCAATAGTTGGACTGGTGTTCTTCTTCTCAGGACTTGGTTTTAAACTCTCACTTGTTCCGTTCCATTTCTGGACAGCCGACACCTATCAAGGTGCTCCTACTGCTGTGACTGGTTATTTGAGCGTTATCTCCAAGGGTGCCGCTGCGTTTGCATTGTGCACTATATTGATGCATGTTTTTGCACCGATGGTAGAATATTGGGAGGTGTTACTATACATCGTCATCGTTTTGTCAATAACAATTGCTAATTTGTTTGCAATCCGTCAGAGCGAGTTGAAGCGTTTCATGGCATTCTCGTCTATCTCACAGGCGGGATACATAATGCTTGCAGTAGTCGGTAACTCTGCGGCAGGAGTGACATCATTGATGTACTATACCTTGATCTACATTGTTGCCAACATGGCAGTGTTCACTGTGATTAATATCGTTGAGCATAAGACTGGTGGTAAGACAGATATCGATGACTATAATGGATTCTATCAGACAAATCCGAAACTGTCGTTCCTTATGACGCTGGCATTGTTCTCGCTTGCAGGTATACCGCCGTTTGCGGGAATGTTCTCAAAGTTCTTTGTCTTTATGGCAGCTGCCGGCGAAGGTTCATGGTGGGCTTACGCAGTAGTATTTATAGCTTTGATCAACACAGTGGTGTCGCTTTACTATTATCTGCTCATTGTAAAAGCAATGTATATTAAGACTAGCGATTCACCTGTTCCTACATTCCGTAGCGACTGCTACACTCGTACAGCTCTTGCGTTATGCACAGCTGGCGTAGCTCTCTTCGGAGTGTGCTCATGTGTATACGACTGGCTATCATCGATGGTATAAATCTATTTATTTTCAATAGTTACAGAGCGGATGCCTTTATTGGGTATCCGCTCTGTCTTTTATATAATGCTTTATGTCTTATCCACAAAAATGATTGATTTATAGACTGTTATTAACAAGGCCTTTATGTCTTACATAATGGTTCGTTATATCCGACTAAATGATGTGTTTTGTTTCATTTAAGTATATGTTTATCTTGAATATTACTTATTACACGTCGGACATGCAACCGATTGCATTGTAAGAATACAAAAAATGTCAACTAAAAGGTTGCACTTTTGTGGGATAATCTTTAAATTTGCGTACCAACTAAGATAACTATCTTTCTTGGAGAAGAAGATACATTCGATTAGATGATTAAGTTTTTTGTTGATTTTCATGGAGTCTGGCTTATGTGAATAAGTCAGATTTTTTTTGTTTTAATCCTATTGCGATTTACAACCTTGTGGTTAATATATATAATCTACTGAATATTGATGGTGTTATACCCTAATCCGTTTAGCAGATTATACATTTGTGCCTTGGCGTTTTCCTGTGCTATTTCGATGTTCTCTTTTGTCATGCACCGGTCAATCATTTTCTTTTTTGCAACCTTGTACAGACTGTTCATTTCTTCGGGACTCCATTTCCCTGTCTCATAGAACGCTTCGGTGCGAGCTTCGTCGATAAAGTCGGTGTCGAGTAGCTTAATCCTTGGCATCACGACATCTATGGTGTCACCGTGGGCATTAAGCCATCCGCTTATGGTATCGTTCAGGTTGATGCCAAGGCGAAGTGTCCCATAGTAGATTCTTATTAGTTCGCTGCTGCCGATAAGACCACGCCTGACGGTATCCACCAGTTCCTCGTTGTTTATAGTCAGGAATTCCCATTCTCCAATGTCTTTTATAGAATTGATGCTCGTTGGCGATGAGATTGTGGTTGATTGAGTTACTGTACCGATATGTGTGGTGTCGATAATTTTTTTCAAACCCCAAAGGAGGGTAGCAATAACAACTATCACCACAACCGCTGTTTGTAGTGTGCGTTCTGTAGTGCCTGCAAGGAAGCGTTTCAGTTCATTTAATAATCTGTTTGGCATTTTCGGCAGTGTTTTCTAAAAGGGTTCTGAGATCTTTCTTACGTGTTACCGCGCCATAAGTGATTGTAACATTCTGACAGTTATACCCACATTTGGCTATAATCGGAAGCAATGTTTTAGCTGCACTTTGTTGTGCTTTTTCCATAATGTCCATTCTTGACATCTCCTCAATCATTGCATTCCTGCCGTTGTTTTCAATCCGCGTGAGTTCCTCGTCGGTGAATTTGCCACGAAGGAAATCAACATGACGGCGTATGTTCTTATGATCGATTTTCGAACTGGTCATAGTCACAGATGGCTCTGGCAGCATGATTACCATCTTGTCGCCGTCGAGAGAAATGTTATACTCGTTGAAGTTCGACAAGTCGATATACGTCTTTAGCGTGGCGTCCATAGGTATGGCAATTTTGCGCTGACTCATTGGCAGCTCAGAATTAATCTTCATTCCAAGTAATGAACCGTTTATCGATTTGTTGTCGTAGTAGGTGATAATTTTGTGTACCTTAAATTCAGTAGTATAAAGTTTAGAGCATTTCTGTATCTGGCTTATCAGTTGAGGTAATGTACTGCGAGATATTGTTTCCTGCTTCTCTTCGTTACCCGCGCATCCCATTGTGAATACAGCAGATAGGACAACGAGCGTAGTTTGTATGATTCTTACGTGAAACTTCATTATGCTATAAAATTACATATTACACATGCAAATTTACTTTTCTTTTGCGAAAATATAATAAAAATTTTCGATTATTTTCTATATTGCTTTAAACTTTTTCAAATTGTTATCGTCATATTATTAGTTGCAACGAGAATAATAGTTTAACATATTAAAAAGAAGAAAAAATGAAACAGACAATTTTTGCTTTAATAGTTGTTTTAGGCATGAGCGTTTGTGCTCAGGCTCAGGATAACAGACAGGAGCGTCGCTTCGACAAAAAAGAGATGATTAACATGCGCACTAATCGCATGGTTGAACGTTATGGACTCAATGAAGAGCAGAAAGCAAAGCTTCAGGAACTCAATACTCAGTATGCAGATAGCATGAACTTTGGTCGCCAGCGTGGCCAGCGCCCTCCGCGTGATATTTCAAATCAGCCCAAAAGCGGTAAAGTGGATACTGAAATCAAGCCTTTCGAGCGTCCAAGCCGTGAAGATATGCAGGCTATGAGAGAGAAAGCAGAAGCTACGCAGAAGGCATACGAAGCCGAGGTTAAGAAAATTATGACCGAGGAGCAATTTGCCAAATATACTGAGGACAGAAACCAGATGCGCCAGCGCAGGCCAGATATGGGTGGCAATCGCCCTCGCGGTCAGCGTCCGCAAAGGCAGAATGCTGAATAATCGAACCACACAAAAACTCAATGATATTCCCTCAATTGTGGTAGAGGGATCAAGAGCCTCCACTTTTAGTGGGGGCTCATTCGTTTCTAACAGTGCTATATTTTAAACCTGATGTGGTAATAAATAACGCGTAATATTATATTATCATCCGTCGTATCTAGAATAATTTGCTAGCAAATTTGTTGTTAACTGGGCACTTTAATGGCATTAGAAAGGCTCTTTAATGAAAATTTTGCTAGCAAAATTTTTATATGGCAATGCAATGAGATAAAATAATGCGATAGCTCGAGCTTTTGTAAAAGACGTTTTGAAACATAACAAATCCGTATATAAAATGCCTTTCCCTTTGCTCATAAGACAGGTATTTTGAGGAAAAAGAGGCACAAACGGACAATTTCCAATCCATTGTTTATTTCCTTTCATTTTTTTTTCATATTTTTGTCGAGTTAAATAAAATACAAATATGAAAACAACCTGTCGTATATTCTTGTCTCTATTCATTATCGGTGTGCTTGCCGTATCGTGCAAGAAGGAGACTCCTAATCAGATAATAATAGCAAAGCCTTCGGTTGATAAGCCACGTCAGACGCAACGTATCGGAGATTATGAACAGTCCATGGACATGGAATGGGGTGGCGCAGCATACACTGTACTCGTTAGCAGGGTAGCAGATGAGTCGCTGCCTCTTGCCGATGATGGATTGGGAAATAAGTTTTTCGACAATAAGATACATGTGAAGATTGTGCGCAGTGACGGAAGTGTGTTCTTCGATCGCACTTTTTTAAAGTCGGACTTTGCTCAGTATATCGATGAACGTTCTCGCCGGAACGATGCAATTCTTGGTGTTGTCTTCGATAAGGCTGAAGGCGACTATGCATACTTTGCAGCCAGCATCGGGTCGCCCGACATAGTAGGCAGCGATGAGTATACACCGTTTATTGTCAAGATATCCAGAAATGGAAATATGACAATTACTAAGGATATGAGTCGTGATACCGACGGCGACAATAGTTCGTCGAGTGTCGATATCGAGGAGGAAGAAGGAGTTTGAAAAGTTTATTTCGGATAATTATAGCTCGTAGTTTCTGGTTCATGCATGACCTTCATGCCAACTAAGAACCTAAACTGCGAGCTATGATTATTTAATGTGCAGGCTAGTATCTACGTAGCTGCTGACGGTAAGGTTCAAATTCTTTAGGACATGTTCCCAGAAAGCATAGGTTTACCAGGCAGTTGGCTGCGAGTTCCACATCGCTCAGGTCAACTCCGTGTTCTCTCGAGACACTCTTCCCGAGGCATACCTCCCATGTTGTGGTAAAGCATGTATCTTCTGCTCCCATGTACTGCTCCGCGCGATCCTCGTCTTTAAGTATCTTATACCTTATGGTTTTCTTGTTATCCACAGGACGGAGACTTGTGAGAATATCGTATGCTTTCTTTAGCGGACTACGATATTTCTTAGTTCCTGGAAACATATCATTGACGGCAATCATTATCTCGTCGAATTCGTAGGCCTGAAGTAGTTGATATAATTTCATATTATGTTTATTTTAAGATAAAAGCCTGTGCCTACGATTTGTAGCCACAGGCTTTTGTTGTTTTACGTTGGTGAAACCACCTTAAGTTAGAATTTAGCCATTTTTATAGCAACCACGGCACATTCATCTCCTTTATTCCCTAATCTTCCACCGCTGCGTTCCCGTGCCTGTTCAATATTGTCGGTAGTCAGGAGTCCATAGACGATTGGAATCTCACTTTTGCAGTTCAACTGCGCGATGCCTTGGGTGACTCCCTGACAGATGTATTCGAAGTGAGGCGTCTCGCCTCTGATAACACTGCCAAGAATTATCACAGCATCATATCCTCCGTTTAGCACCATCTGATGTGCTCCGTAGACAAGTTCAAAACTGCCTGGGACAGATTTCACATGGATATTCTCACTAAGTGCTCCATGCTTTTCAAGAGTACTGACCGTACCTTGCAGAAGTGCACTTGTGATTTCTTTATTCCACTCGCTGACAACAATGCCGAAGCACATGTTGCTGGCATCGGGTACTTTAGTCTCGTCGTAGCTCGATAGGTTGTGATGAATAGTTGCCATGTAGGAATCTTATCTTGATGCTCGCTCTATGTATTTCTCTATTTCCTGGTCCTGAACGATGTAAGCGCTGACATACTTTTCTTTGATTTCCTTATAAACTTTCAGTGCTTCATCTTTCTTCCCTTGGCTTTCAAGAATCTTGCCTGCCTGAAGCAGGAAGTCGGCTGAGAGTGCGTTGTTCACACCTTCTTTCGACTGTTTGTCGGCAAGTGTGGCAGCTTCTTTCAACTTGCTTACTGCTTTGTCGAGTTTGTCAACATGTGCATAAGCATTTCCAAGTGCTGCTACTGCTGAAGGGCTGATCATTTTGTCGGTGCGGGGCTTGAATGCCTCAAGATGCTTAATTGCATCTTCCCACTTGTCGGTATTTGCATAGCAAAGGCCGGCGTAGAGGTTTGCAAGGTTAGCTGCATCTGTTCCTTTGAAGTCGCTAATGATCTTCAGCAGACCTACAGACTTCAGGCTATCGCCATTAAGAGCGAGCTCAAAGTTCTGGTTGTTGAAATACTCTTGCGACAGAGCAAGTGCGGTGCTGGCTTTTGCCTTGCGTGGCTCCGACACATAGTTCTTGTAGAGATACCAGCCGACTATAATAGCTACAAGTGCTATTAAAACAGCGATGATTGGCTTTTTATATTTCTCAAAAAAAGCCTCTGACTTTGATAGAGTCTCGTTAATGTCAATGACTCCGTTTTCGTTTTTCTTTGCCATTTATTTTTATATTATGTTTTTAATTCGTTTTTAGCTCGGCAAAATTACTTAATTTCTCTCATATACTGAAATTTATTCTTCACTTTTTTCGTTTTTCTGCTTAAAACACTTATCTTTGCCATCGCAATTTAATATTTTCACCAATTATCAGTAAGCAGTGATTCTAAAGAAAGTTTCTATAATAAATTATAAGAATTTGCGGCAGATCAATCTCGATTTGTCGTATAAAATGAATTGCTTCATTGGTGGAAACGGTGAGGGTAAAACCAATCTTCTTGATGCTATTTACTATCTCTCGTTTTGTCATAGTGCATTCAATCCCATCGACTCCCAGCTAATCACTCACGGCGAGGATTTCTTTGTTCTTGAAGGTTCTTACGAAGATGAACGTGGCGAGGCTGAGCAGATCTATTGTGGATTGAAGCGCGGCACGAAGAAACGAGTCAGACGGAACAAGAAAGACTACAAGCGTCTCTCGCAGCATATCGGGCTGATACCTCTTATATTTGTCTCGCCATCTGATATTTACCTGATAGAAGGTGCAAGCGAGGAGCGAAGGCGACTGATGGATGTGGTAATATCTCAATACGACGGAGCCTATATCGACTTTTTAAACAACTACAACAAGGCTCTGCAGCAGCGCAACACACTTCTTCGGCAAGAAGAGGAGCCCGATCCACAGTTGTTGACGCTTTGGGAAGAGGAAATGGCTCGCAACGGCGAGCAGATTTATCAGCGTCGCTCGGCGTTTATTGAAGAATTAATACCCACATTTCAAAGTATATACGACGAAATCTCATCAAGTCATGAGAAAGTATCTCTCCGCTATGTGTCTCATTGCCAGCGCGGTCCGCTGTTGGATGTTATCCAGCGTGACAGGATGAAAGATCGTGCAGTAGGCTATTCGCTTCATGGCATACATCGCGATGATCTAGAGATGGAAGTGGGCGGTTTCACCATGAAACGTGAGGGTAGTCAAGGACAGAACAAGACTTACGTGATATCTCTTAAACTTGCTCAATTTAATTTCCTTAGGCGCACATCGTCTGCGACAACTCCTATTCTTCTTCTGGATGATATCTTCGACAAGCTCGACAAAGATAGGGTAGAGCAGATTATTCGTGTCGTGTCGCGCAGTGACTACGGGCAGATTTTTATTACAGATACAAATCGTCATCATCTCGACGATATTCTTGCGAATGTTGCGTATGACTTCAAGTTGTTTAACGTGAAAAATGGAGAAGTAAGCAATGTTTAGGAAGCAAGTGAAGAGAATCGATTCTGTCCTGAAGGAGTATTTGCGCAGTGAGGGGCTCGAAACGCCATTGAACCAGAAGCGTCTTGTCGATTCGTGGGAAGAGATTACTGGAGCGACGGTGGCACGATTTACTGGCGAAAAGTATATCAAGAACCAAACCCTTTACGTGAAGATACTCAATCCGTCGCTTCGTCAGGACCTGTCGATGATGCGTGCGCAACTTGTGAAGAGACTAAACGACAATGTCGGTGCGCAAGTTATTGCTGATGTGAAGATTATTTGATTTGACTATGTATTCTCAATACATTGATTTCATCATGTAGATTAGACATGTTTATTATAAAATAGTGTTTCCTGTCTTTTTTCTGATGATTTTAATAAACAAAAAAGCCTCCCGGATATGGAAGGCTTCTGCGGTGCGTACGGGACTCGAACCCGTGACCTCCTGCGTGACAGGCAGGCATTCTAACCAAGCTGAACTAACGCACCAAGTGCGAAAAAGAATAAGAAGTAAGCGGTGCGTACGGGACTCGAACCCGTGACCTCCTGCGTGACAGGCAGGCATTCTAACCAGGCTGAACTAACGCACCAAGTGCTCTTATTTCGTTTTTAGCGGTGCAAAGTTAACTATTTTTTTTATACCGCCAAAACTTAAAATCATTTTTTTATAATTTTTTTTGCAATATAATGGCATCGGAATATTCGCATCCATTGCATAGCCACTCCGACAATACTCCGCTCTCGTGGAAGCCCATGCGCTTTAACATGGTGATTGACTTTATGTTATCTGTTGAAACGACGGCATACAGCTGGTTGATGTTCAGCACCTCTGACGAGTAGCGGCATAATTCCTTCAATGCCGCTGAGGCATATCCACGGCCTCTATATTGCGACATTAGCATAAGTCCAACTTCGGCACGACGATGCTTTGGATTGAAATTTACGAGGTCGGCAATTCCTACAGCAACACCTTGCGGATCAATTATCATGAATCTTACCTGTTTGTCAGTGTAAATATCAGCCGATGACGTGGCAATATATTCGTGCAGGATATATCGCGAGTAAGGCACATTGGTAATGCCCTCGCCCCAAAGCTGGCGGTCGTTCTCAATGCGATATAGGACATCGAGGTCTTCTGGTTCAATTGCTCTTAATGTAACTTCGGGTAGCTGCATGTCTTTGTTCATTTAAAAATGTCATCGGGAGTGATGACAACACCTGTTTCTATGTCGTAGGTACCAATAAAGACATTATGTTTTGGCGACTGGGAAAAGAAACCAAATATGGAGCCGTAGCTAAAGGCGTTGACATCATACACCACGTAAATTATATCAGCGCGGTTAAAGTCGTCAACAGAATGTCCCTTATATGTTTCGGCATCTGTTTCTTTAAATGTGGCATTAAGTCCGTTTCTGCGCGCAATAGCTTGACAGGCATCAATCATTTTACTGCATCCGACGAACACGTAAAGCTCCTCTTTTTTCTTGCTGCCAGTAAAGAATCCAAGTCCTTTCTTCATTCTTGCCAATTGAGTCTTTATCAACGCAACGGTTGCTTTGGCGTATATTGCGAATTTTATCGGAATACTCAGAAGGAAACCTATGTTTGAGAAGTGCTTTCTGAAGAAAATAAGCATCGCCTCGTAAAACACGTGAACGTATCTGAAAGACGACTGCTGTGTACTTTCTCCCTTATAGTGAAGTATTGCGGAGGGAATATACCAGTTCTCGTATCCGCCTTTTAGCATTCGATATGACAAGTCGATATCCTCTCCATACATGAAGAAATCTTCGTCAAGCAAGCCAATCTCGTCAAGTGCTTTCCTGCGTAGCATGCAATATGCGCCACTGATAATCTCAATCTGTGCAGGTTTATCCCATGGCAGGTTGCTCATATAATAGCGCCCGAAACGTTTGCTGTTTGGATATTTTGCGCATAGTCCACACATCTTATAGAATGCAGTCATTGGAGTAGGTAGCCCCCTCCGCGACTCAAGTGCATTCTCGCCATTTGACTTCAACATGCGTACACCATGGGCACCAGCTTCGGGGTGATTGTCCATGAATGCCACGCTTTCGCGTATGGTGTTCTCTGCTACGATAGTGTCGGGATTTAGCAGGAGAAAATATTCGCCCGAACTTTGTTTGATTGCTACATTGTTGGCCGAAGCAAATCCGGAGTTATGCGACATGCTTATGACGTTGACCTTTGGAAATCTCTCTGATATAAACTCAGCAGAGCCGTCGCGAGAGTGGTTGTCAACTACATATATCTCCGTCTCGATACCTTCTGTAGCACGAACCAATGACAGCAGACACTGCTCAAGGTAGTATCTGACGTTGTAGCTTACTATGATTACTGAAAGTTTCAAGGCTTCAGGAGTTTATTGTTTTGTCGTTTCTGCTATACATTTATCGACAGTAGGATAAACGAAGAACATGCAGAGGAAAAGGATTATTGCCATATAGGCAAAGGCTGTCAGAGTGAAGAGATAATAGCAGACGACATTGATAATCATTGGTATCGCGAGCAAGAGAATCCTGACAGAGCCATATTTCAGAAGGTTATCCCATCTCGTGGCCTCGCTTTCAGTCAGTTTGCCGTTTACTTTTCTGAATTTGAACAGGCGCAAGGCAAACGGAATTATCGCTATTGTAAGCAGTTCCATAATCGTGGCAACAACGAAGCACAACCTGTTGTTAAGTGCCAATGCGCCAGGAAGCAAAATTTCTGTCTCGTATAACAAGACTATAATCAATGCTACTGCTATAGAGCATAGAAAAAGCATGCGTAAGTTCTTGACTGTCTTTTCCATATTAATAATTTATTTGTCGAGTGGTGTGCGATTTAGTATCGAACGTCCGAGTGTCACCTCGTCGGCATATTCCAACTCGTCGCCAATAGCAATTCCTCGTGCTATAACGGTGATTTTAACATCATATTCTGCCAGTCGACGTGATATGTAGAAAGCTGTTGTGTCTCCTTCCATTGTTGGGCTTATTGCCATAATCACTTCCTCGATACCACCTTGTGCCACTCTTTCAACTAAAGAGTCGATCTCGATGTCGCTTGGGCCGACACCGTCCATTGGTGAGATTATTCCTCCCAGTACATGATACAACCCTGAGTATTGCTGCGTGTTTTCTATAGCCATTACGTCCTGAATATTCTCCACTACGCAAATTGTAGACTTGTCGCGTCGTGGGTCGGAACATATAGGGCAGATGTCGGTATCGCTGATGTTATGACATACCTTGCAATGCTTCACTTCGCGTTTCATGGTTTCTATTGCAGAGGCAAAGTCAAAAACCTCCTCATCGCTTCGGCGAAGTAAATCGAGCACAAGCCTTAGGGCGGTTTTCCGCCCTATGCCTGGCAGTTTCGAAAATTCACTCACAGCCTTTTCGAGTAGCTGAGAGGGAAATGGCGTGTACATCAGTCGTTGAACAGATAAATGCCGAAGCCGATCTTCAGCCCGATCGTTGAATAGTCGCTGTGCTTCTTGAACGACTGGATGTAGTAGATGGCCGGCTCAATCGTCACTGTGCGGCTGAGGAAGAATGCATAGCCCACTTCTACACCCGGACGAATATCATTATAAGTATGGTACGCGTGAACGAGATTGCAGTTTGCGCCGAGGAAGATACCATTTTGCTCAATGTAATATCTGCCGCCTACGCCTACGCCAATCTGATCGGCAGAGCCTTCTACGCCGCTGTGGTTATACCCGCATTGTGCATAGAGCATCAAGTCTTGAGCAACGAAATAACCCACCTGTGCCTGTGCTCCCAAGCTCAGCTTCTCGAGTCCGCTATAGGTAAGATTAAGTCCTGTCACCGAGCTGCCGATGTAGATCTTGTCTTTTTCAAACTGTGCACTGGCCGAGAGTGTCAGCAAGAGTGCGGAAATGATCACTGTGATTCTCTTTTTCATATAAATAAGTTGTTGTTAAATAAGTTATCAATAATAATTATCAGTCACTAATATGCGGAATGGTTTTACCATCATTTTTTCATCTGGCGTCGATACCACGAGAAGAACCAAACAAGCGTTAAGACGAGTATAACAGCCCCTCCGGTGTAGCCTATCTGGGTTGACAATCCGAATGCCTGGCCTGATACGAGCAGGAATGTGGAACATACAACCGTCATGAACAATGCAGGAACAAATGTGATTATAAACGGTTTCTTCCTTTGTACAAGATAGACGGTGATAGTCCAAAGGGCAAACGTCGCTAGCGTCTGGTTCGACCATCCGAACCATTGCCATATGATATTAAATCCGTTCGGGTTCTCTGCCTGCCACACAAGCAGCATTATAGCAGCCAAGAAGAGAGGGATGCTTACAACCAGACGCTTTGAGATTGTGCGCTGAGCAAGCCCCAGGGCGTCGGCAATAATCAGTCGGGCACTGCGGAAAGCGGTGTCGCCACTCGTTATCGGAGCTGCCACCACGCCAAGTATTGCCAGTATGCCGCCGAAGATGCCGAGCCATCCGCTACAAACTTCTTTGACAACCGACGGGGCATCGAAATACTGAATAAGCGATTTGCCTCCATCGGCTTGGGCAAGGAAGTTTTCTGCCGTTTCGGGACTGACAACCTCACGCCATCCACCGTAATAGAAGAAATACATTGAAACCGTTGCCCATATCAATGCCACGATGCCTTCAGTGATCATTGCGCCGTAGAATATCGGGCGACCATATTTCTCACTGCTCAGACAACGCGCCATCAAAGGACTCTGCGTGGCATGGAAACCGCTGATGGCTCCGCATGCAATAGTGATGAACAAGCATGGGAATAGCGGATTCTTGTCGATGAATGTCTCAGTGCCGAGCAACGACTGTGGTGAATTGGCATTTATGTCGCTCATGTTGCTCCATATCTCGGGCAGGGTAGGGTGCTTGATTATCAATCCCACAAACAATGCCGCTGCCATAAAGAGCAATGAGAATGCGAAGAGAGGATATATCTTTCCGATAATCTTGTCGATGGGAAGCATCGTCGCTATGACATAATATCCGAATATTATCAGTACCCACATCATCTTTGTTCCCCACATGCCACCGAGTATCAGCGCAGGACTATACACGAACACCACGCCCACCATCGCAAGCAGTATCACCGAGAATACTAGCATCAGCCTGCGGGCGTTCTGACCGAGGTATAATCCCACGAGTTCTGGCAGGCCCGAGCCTGAGTTTCTCATCGACAACATTCCCACGAAATAGTCGTGCACAGCGCCGGCGAAAACGCACCCGAGCACAATCCAAAGATAGGCGGCAGGGCCATACCAAGCACCCATGATAGCTCCGAATATAGGGCCCGTGCCGGCGATGTTAAGGAATTGAATCATGAACACCTTCCATCCTGGCATGGCTATATAGTCGACTCCGTCGCTTAAGGCAATGGCAGGAGTCATCCTGTTGTCGGGTGAAAAGACTTTCTCAACAATGCGCCCATAGACAAAGTAAGCGCAAACGAGTACAACAATACTGACAATGAACGAAATCATCTTTTTCTGTTCTCCTATTTTAAACGATGTTATTAAGTTGAGAAGCCGAGGACGTTTCAGACATTAGCATTCCAGTCGTGGTTCACGCCCTGCATTCCTCACTCATAGTTTTCTATCCGCAAAGTTAGTGCAAACCGAGGACAGAACAAAATAAATTTATTTATTTTTTATGTCGAGGTGCATCCTAACTTCACAGAGCTAAAGCGATGTAAAAGTACACAACATATTTCAAATAACAAAATAACATCAAAAAAAGATTCTTTGGAGATTGTTTTATATCAATTGCGTAAACACCGCTTTAATTGGGTTAATGATATAGGTTTGATTGATGGGATAATCATTAGACGAAAATTTTGCTAGCAAAATCTTCATTAAAGAGGCTCTTAATTCAAGGTAGAAAGCCTCTTTGTCGACAATTTTGCTAGCAAATTTATCAGCATGTTGTTTTTCCTCCGCTCAATATGCACTGACTATTGCAGTCACTCTGGTTATTATGCGCTACGAAATATAAAACTATGTTTTTATTTTTTTGTCCGCTCAGTTTGCACTAACTTTACATCTCTTCGCTCTGTGAAGTTAGGCTGCACCTCGACATAAAAAATAAATAAATTTATTTTGTTCTGTCCTCGGTTTGCACTAACTTTGCATTCAGAAATGAAGATTTATTTCAAATGACATACATAAAATCCTTTATTATACTTTTTTTCTGTCTTTTCCTGTCGGTCAGAGGCGAGGCTCAGGATTTCTTTATCAGGGAGAATCCTTTTGCTGCAACGCCAAAATACGAAGTCAGGGCAATGTGGCTGACGACTATCGGTGGGCTTGACTGGCCTCACACCTATGCGACAAACGCTTCTACGATAGAAAGACAGAAGGAAGAACTGCGCCAGATACTCGATAATTATCAGCGCGCGGGTATCAATACGGTGCTCCTTCAAGCTCGTGTGCGTGCCACGACAATTTATCCTTCGCAGTATGAGCCGTGGGACGGATGTGTCAGTGGGCAACCGGGACGTGCGCCTGGGTATGATCCGCTCGCTTTTGCCATTGAGGAGTGTCATCGTCGTGGAATGGAGTTGCATGCATGGGTGGTGACAATACCCATTGGAAAGTGGACTTCGTATGGGTGTAACAGGCTTAGGAAGAAATATCCCTCTCTGGTAAAGAAAATAGGCGTGGAGGGATATATGGATCCAGAGAAGATTCAGACAGCAACATATTTGGCTGACATGTGTCAGGAGATTGTTGAGCGATACGATGTCGATGGCATTCATCTCGATTATATTCGTTACCCTGAGACATGGAAGCAGAAGGTATCGAAAAGCAGGGGACGCGAGAATATCACTGCAATTGTAAGAGCGATAAGCAACCGTGTGAAATCAAGAAAGCCTTGGGTGAAGATGAGTTGTTCGCCTATTGGCAAGTATGATGACCTGCCTCGCTATTCGAGTCGTGGCTGGAATGCTCGTAGTGTAGTGTGCCAAGATGCTGTTGAATGGATGAACAATAATTTGATGGACGCATTGTTCCCAATGATGTATTTCCAGGGTGACAACTTCTATCCCTTTGCAGTTGACTGGAAACAACGCTGCGGTGAGAAGATTGTGGCTCCGGGGTTAGGCATATATTTCATGTCGCCAAGAGAAAAGAATTGGTCGCTTGATGTTATCACCCGAGAGATGGCTGTGCTCCGACATAACGGCATGGGGCATACATTCTTCAGAAGCCGTTTCTTCACTGATAACCTGAAAGGTATTTTCGATTTCACTGCCAACGAGTTTAATGTGTATCCAGCTTTGCCTCCTGCTATGACATGGGTTAACGGTAACGCTCCCACCGCACCAGAGAATCTTGTTGTGGATACTGTCAGCATGACGATGAGTTGGGATAAATCGCTGCCAATGAACGACTCGCCTAATGTGTTGTATAATATATATTCGTCGAACATTGCTCCTGTCGATATCACCGATGCACGTAACCTTATGTTAACACGAATTGAGAAGAATTCTGTACGGATACAGATAGAGCCGCGCAGGTATTATGCCGTAACCGCTATCGATAGGTATGGTAATGAAAGCAAACCGCTGCAGAGTCATAAACCAATGGGGGCAGATAGTGAAACGAAACCGCTCCCCACTGGCAGCAGGATGATGGCTTGCGACGGTAATGTTCTCACTCTGCCCGAAAGTAATGAGCCTATTGATTTCAGTTACTATGTTATTGAAACTATGCAAGGCAATATCGTTAAAACGGTGTCGGGTAAGACAAGTCGATTGAATGTCGCTCAGTTGCCAGAGGGAATGTATCAGGTAAGAACCATTGGTAAAAAAGGCAAAAACCATAGATTGGGATTCTTTATTGTTAAGAGAAGAAAGGCAAATTGAATATGGAAACTATAGATAAGAACCAGACATCAAGAATAAATCCCTTTTTTGTTGAATACGGCACCCCCCACGAAACTCCTCCGTTCGATAGGATACGAACCGAAGACTATGAGGAAGCTTTTATGGAAGGCATCCGTCGCGATGACGAGGAGATAGACAAGATTGTAAACGACACTGAAGAGCCGACATTCGAAAATACAATCATAAGGGTTGACAATGAAAACGGAAACCATTACTATGACCTTCTCTCAAGAGTGTCGAACGTGTTTTCGTGTATGCTCAGTGCCGAAACGAACGATGATCTTGACAGCTTGGCCCAGAAACTGAGCCCGATTCTAACTCAGCATGCCAACGATGTGAGGTTGAACAAGAAGTTGTTTGAGCGAGTGAAATATGTTTACGAGCATCATCGCGAACTTAACGATGAAGAGCAGATGTTGCTCAACAACTGCTATGACGGTTTTGTGCGCAGTGGTGCTCTGCTCGACGATGAAGGTAAGAACCATTTGCGTGAACTTACAGAAGAAGCATCGCTGTTGTCGCTGCAGTTTTCTCAAAATCTTTTGAAAGAGAATAAGGCATTCACTTTGCTTATCACTAATGAGGAAGACCTCGACGGACTGCCCGACAGCGCTCGCGAGGCTGCGGCATTAGCTGCGCATGAGGCAGGAAAAGAAGGGTGGATGTTTACTCTCGACCAACCAAGTTATGGGCCTTTTATGACATACAGCACTCGGCGTGAGTTGAGAAAGAGAATGTATATGGCCAAGAATACTGTATGCACACACGATAACGAGCAGAACAATACACAGATATGCTGCAGGCTCATTAATCTACGTAGGGAGATTGCGCAGTTGCTTGGGTATGACACATACGCCGACTATGTTTTAAAGTATCGCATGGCCTCGAATGTACAGAATGTATATAAACTGCTTGATGACTTGATACAGGCTTTCAAACCATGCGCATTGAAAGAAGTTGAGGAGGTTGAAAAAACGATGAAGGGTGATGAGGATGTCGAAGGAGAAATGCAACTATGGGATTTCGCCTTCTATTCTCATAAGTTGAAGATGGATCGCTATAACATCGACGCAGAGATGTTGCGGCCTTACTTTGAACTGACAAAGGTGATCGATGGTGTTTTCGGACTCGCTAACAGATTATATGGCATTACATTCAAGGAGAATAAAGATATCCCTGTATATCATCCTGATGTAAAAGCATACGAGGTGTTCGACAACGACGGCAGTTTCCTGGCTGTGTTCTATGCCGATTTCTATCCACGCAAAGGTAAGCAGGGTGGCGCATGGATGACGGAGTTCCAAGGACAATGGATAGATAGTAAAGGTGTCAACGTGCGACCACATGTGAGTGTAGTCATGAATCTGACGAAGCCGACAGCAGAAAAGCCTGCTTTGCTGACACTTAGCGAGGTTGAAACTTTCCTTCATGAGTTTGGACATTCTCTACATGGTATGTTTGCCAATACCAGATTCGAGAGTTTGTCGGGTACAAATGTTTGGTGGGATTTTGTTGAGTTGCCATCGCAGTTCATGGAAAACTATGCAGTCGAGAAGGATTTCCTTCGTACGTTTGCCTATCATTATCAGACAGGCGAACCGATGCCCGACGATTTGATAGACAGAATTGTCAGGAGTAGGAACTTCATGGTTGCGTATGCTTGTATGCGGCAGGTAAGCTTCGGGTTGCTCGATATGGCATATTATACCAAGCGCGATGCTTTTGAAGATGATATTATGTCGTTTGAGAAAAAGGCTTGGGAAAAAGCTATTGTTATACAACAGCGTGAAGATACATGCATGACCGTACAGTTTAGTCACATAATGGCAGGAGGTTATGCTGCAGGGTATTATAGTTATAAATGGGCGGAGGTACTTGATGCCGATGCATTCAGCATGTTTAAGAAGAATGGAATCTTTGATCGTCATACGGCTCAGAGTTTCCGCGATAATATACTGTCGAAAGGTGGTACTGAGCATCCAATGATATTGTATAAGCGATTCCGCGGCAGCGAACCTACTATCGATGCCTTGGTCGAGAGATGCGGTATTAGTGCGACAGATATGAAAAACTGATATTTGACTTTTAGAGAAACAAAAGATTATGGATAAGCAAGATAAACAGAGAATGCTCGATGAGCGCTATTTGAGAATGGCACGTATATGGGCAGAGAACAGTTATTGTCAGCGGCGCAAGGTTGGCGCGTTGGTCGTTAAAGATAAGATGATCATCAGCGACGGGTATAATGGAACGCCGAGCGGATTTGAAAATGTGTGCGAGGATGAGAATGGTTCGACAAAATCGTATGTACTTCATGCTGAGGCGAATGCAATAACTAAGCTTGCACGCAGTTCGAATAATAGCGATGGCTCTACACTATACATAACCGCATCGCCGTGTATTGAATGTGCTAAACTTATCATTCAGTCGGGTATCAGGAGAGTAGTGTATGGTGAAGTATATAGACTCACCGATGGTATTGAATTGCTCAAGAGAGCAGGGGTGGAAGTAGAACTGATGGAAGAATTATAGCAACTAGGATAATCCAAATATGACTCAGGACAAACATAATAGGTACATGCCAATGCTGATGGCGCTTTGCATCGTCATCGGGCTTGTTGTGGGGAGCTTCTATGCTAACCATTTTTCTGGCAATAAGTTGAATATCATCAACTCGGGTAGTAACAGGATAAGCAATCTGCTGAGAATTATCGATGACCAGTATGTTGACAAGGTTAATATAGATTCACTTGTCGACAATGCCATCCCTCGGCTTCTTGAGGAACTCGATCCGCATTCTGTTTACATCAATGCCAAAGACGCGCAATTGGATGACGAGGATCTGAAAGGATCTTTCTCGGGTGTCGGCATTGAATTTACTATTCGTGAGGACACTCTTCATGTGCAGAATGTTATTAGCAATGGCCCTGCAGAGCGTGCCGGCGTATTGGCAGGAGACAAACTCGTGAGTGTTGATGATAGTGCATTCGTGGGTAAGATTGTTACTAATGAAGAGGCTCAGAAGCGTTTGAAGGGTCCCAAAGATACAAAGGTTAAAATCGGTGTGTTGAGGTATGGCAGCAAGGATGTAAAGTATTTTACCATTACGCGTGGCGAGATTCCGATGAAGAGTGTTACCGCAGCATATATGTTAAACGATCATACGGGATATATTCGTATAAAGAATTTCGGTGAGACTACTTACTCTGAACTCCTTATTGCGCTTGTGCAATTATCACAGCAAGGTGCTACTGGTATTTGTCTCGACTTACGCGATAACACAGGTGGCTATCTGACGTCTGCTGTTCAGATTGCCAATGAATTCCTTCCGCGTGGAAAGCTTATAGTTTATACACAGGGTCGCAAGTCGCCTCGTCAAGAATTCAAGAGCAACGGCCATGGCAGTTATCAGAATACTCCTCTGGTGGTGTTAATTAACGAAGTGTCTGCTTCAGCAGCAGAGATACTTGCTGGTGCAATACAGGATAACGATCGCGGCACGATTATTGGCCGCCGATCGTTTGGTAAGGGCTTGGTTCAGCAGCAGCTTGAATTTACCGATGGCAGCCGTATCCGTCTTACAGTTGCACGCTATTACACACCATCGGGACGTTGCATACAGAAACCATATACAAATGGTGTCAATGGCGATTATGCACAGGATCTCATTGCACGATATCAGCATGGTGAGTTTTTCTCAGGCGACAGTATAAAGCATACGGGGCCTGATTACCATACTGCTAATGGTCGTATTGTATATGGAGGTGGCGGTATCACACCCGATATTTTTGTTGGCGAAGACACTGTGAATGTTACATCGTATTACAAAGAAGCGGCAATGAGTGGACTTATACTCCAGTTTGCTTTCAATTATACTGACGATAACAGGCAGAAACTCAAAGAATTCGACACGATGAAGAAACTGAAGAATTATCTTTATAGTCAGAATATCGTTGAAAAGTTTGCTCAGTTTGCTGATTCACATGGTTTGCGTCGTCGTAATCTTATGATACAGAAATCCCATCACCTGCTCGAGCGTTTTATCGTAAGCCGTATTATTTACAATATGCAGAACGAACAGGCGTGGATGGAGTATATCAATGAGGATGATCCCGTGATTGAGCAAGCTGTTAAAGTGCTTGATGAGGGAAATGCATTTCCTAATCCCCCGGCAGAGGATAAGGTGGCATTCATAGAATATAACAATTCAACAACTTCACTCCCATACGATAATGCTACACGAAGAGTCGGCTCTTTACTTGCGTAAGCAACGGCTGAGAAAACTCATCAGGGAAGAGTGGGGTAGGTGCTCTCGCGAAGAACTCGACAAAAAATCGTCAAGCGCAGTAAGTGCCCTTCTCAATAATAGGCATGTATTGGCTGCGCATGCGGTTGCTATTTACTCGTCATTGCCTGATGAGGTAAACACTTCAGATGCCATAGCCAAGTTAATGACTATGGGTAAAGAGGTGTTTCTTCCCGTTGTAATATCTGAAACAGAAATGATTCTTCGGCGTTATACAGGACAGGGTAATATGCACAAGGGATCGTATGGTATAATGGAGCCCGATGATATCTCTGCCAACAAAACAGAGAACACCCATGCAGAGCCTTCTGTTAACCTTGATGTTATCATTGTTCCTGGCGTGGCTTTTGATATTGCTGGTCATCGTCTGGGGCGCGGTAAGGGATATTACGATCGTTTCCTTTCTTCACTCACATGTCATAAAATAGGACTTTGTTACGACTATCAGTTCTTTGATGAGATACCTTCAGAACCATTTGATGTCGCCATGGATGAGGTAATATACAACAGATGAATCACTATACAAAGTGAGTTAGAAACAAGACAATTATTTTGAGTAAATAATTTTGCTAGCAAAATTTCGAATAGAAAGGCTCTTTATTGACACTTGAAAGCCTCTTTAATGAAAATTTTGCTAGCAAAATCTTTTTATATAGGTTTAGTAAGCATGGATACGGGTTCTCATCCACTTCTCTTAAATATAAAAGAGCAATCCTTGTGGATTGCTCAAATTGCGGAGAGAGAGGCTCTCAAACTTATGGTTTCTTAGAATATCATAAAATGCGCAAATGGCTGTATGTCAGCCGTTTATAAAATTCTCCAAAAATCAGGATATCACAAAATATCTTTCCGTATCGCAATTTTTGGGTGTAAAATTGGGTGTAGATTTTGAATTTACACCCAGAAGAATGATATCTTAGTATTCTCAGATTTTGGTGTTCAAACGACTGTTCTGCATTGATTCATGTATATTAGTCTTGTTTTTTGCGCAGAAAACAGGACTTTTAGCCTCCTATACGTTAAATAAGCATTAAAATAAGTAACTTTTTGGTGCAAAAGCATTGTTTTGTCCCAAATTTATTATAATTTTGTGCCAAAATACAAATTAGTATGGTTGATAGTAC
>CACZRN010000082.1 GCA_902783625.1 uncultured Prevotellaceae bacterium | reverse complement strand
GTCATGACGGTATGTCCGTCGTGCTGACGCGCAAGCACATAAACGCCGTTGTAGGGGATAAACTGCACCTGACGCCCTTTCACGATGACATCGTTGCCCTGTCGCCAGTGGAGCAGTGTGCTCAACCATGTAAACATATCGTTCTGCTCCGGAGTGCGTCCGTCGGCAGTGAAGCAGTTGTCGGCGTCGCCGGGGAAGCCACCGGGAAAGTCTTTGCGCACATTGCCGTCGGTGAAGGCCTTGGTGCCACCGAGGAGTATCTCGGTGCCATAATACAGTTGCGGTATGCGCTGCATGGTAAGCAGCAGTGCAAGTGCTTGCTTGAGGCGTGGCACATCGTGGCCGTCGCCAAGGAAACGATCGGTGTCGTGGTTTTCGATGAATGCCATGACATGCGACGGGTCAGGGTAGAGATAATCGTAAACCAGCGAGTTGTAGATGCGGTTAAAGCCACCCCACCATCCGTCGGTGTCTTCATATTTTGCCTGGCTAAGCTTCTCGAAGAAGGAGAAATCCATCACCGTCTTCAGGTAGCTGTCTTGCTTGACGAGCGTCGAGCCTGTCTGCCACGAGGCGGTGTAAGCGGGCTCCGTCACCCATGTCTCGCCCACGGTGTTGAAGTTGGGGTATTCGTTGTCGATGATTCGCATCCATTCGGCCATTGCCGTGCGGTCGGCATAGGGATAGGTGTCCATACGAATGCCGTCGATGCTCACAGTCTCTATCCACCACTCGGAATTCTGTATGAGGTATCTTATCACGTGCGGGTTGCGCTGATTGAGATCGGGCATGGTGGGCACGAACCATCCATCAACAGTCTCTTTCTTGTCGATATCCGAAGAGTATGGATCAAGAACAGGGGTCAGCTTATAGGATGTCTGACGATAGAGGTCGCTTATCCGCTCCACTCCGTCGGCATGATGTATCTCCTTCATGTGCTCCTCTGTCTGGTTGGCAGGATCGAGCCACTCTGGATTGTTGAACCAGTCATGAGAGGGCATGTCGGTGGTCCAGGGGTGTTCGAAACCACAATGATTGAAAATCATGTCCATCACAACTTTCAAGCCTTTTGCGTGAGCATCGCTGATGAGTTGTCGGTATTGCTCGTTGGTGCCGAAGCGTGGATCCACACGATAGTAATCTGTGGTGGCATATCCGTGATATGTGCTTTGACGTCGTGAGTTGTCGGGGGAGTTATTCTCGAGCACTGGTGTGAACCACAATGCTGTAACGCCCAGTTCGGTGAAATAATCGAGGTGCTGTCGGATGCCTTCGAGGTCGCCGCCATGGCGCAACGACGGCTGCGAGCGGTCCTCGACATAGGTATTCATCCCATCGATATGTGTAGGATGGTCTGCCGACTGTGCAAAACGGTCGGGCATGAGCATATAGAGCACGTCGGCATTGCTGAATCCCACTCTCTCCTCGCCGGCCTTTTCGCGCTTTTTCAGTTGATAGGCAACTGTCGTGGTCTTTTCTCCGAGGGTGAATGTGAGGGGCAACGTGCCTTCTTTTGCACTGCGGAGGTTGAGGTATACGAGGAGATAGTTGGGTGAGTCGAGTTTGACAACGGAGTCTACCTTTGCTCCGTCTACTTTGACGCTGGCCTCACGGATGCCCTGGCCGTAGACCATGAGCTGGAGCGTGGCATCTTTCATTCCCACGTACCAATCGGTGGGGTCGATACGTGTCACGGGCACGTCGTTTTCGTCGAGCGCCGCAAGCGACTTGGCATCTTTTGCATACTGTCTACAAGAGGAAACGAACATGCTTGCTGCAATCATCGCAAAGGCAACCAATGCTTGAGTGCAGTAATGCGATTTCTTTGTATTGTTCTTCATATTATTTGAGTTATTTTTTTAATCGTGTAATATCATTGCTGACTGTCGTGGAATGACGACATGATTGCCTTCGACGCTACCCAGTCCACTTTCGTTTATCTTTCCATCGCGACATACGATGGTGTATTTCCCTTCTGGAATAGCTATGCTGACTGGTTTCCTGTTCGAATTGAACAAGACGATGATGTTGTTCCACGCATCTCCTCCTGCGTGATTCTTCAGGCGGAAGCCAACGACGCACGGCTCTGTGGGCAGGAACTCCATATTGCTCCTAACAAGGTTGGCATTTCCGAGACGTAAGGCAGGGTGGTTCTTACGCAGGGCGATGATGTTTTTATAATATTGGAACACCTGCGGATAGCGCTCAAGATTGTTCCAATCGAGCCTATTCACTGAATCTGGCGACTCAAACGAGTTGTGCACACCCTTCTTGTCGCGCAACATTTCTTCGCCCGAAAGCATGAAGGGAACTCCCTGCGAGGTGAAGACAAATGTCTGCGCAAGCAGGTCGAGACGTATCAGTTCGTCGGTTTGTATGCCGGGCATTTCTGTTTTCAGGCGATCGACAAGGCACATATCATCGTGACAACTCACATACGAAATCTGCTGCGTTGGTTCATTTGTCCACGGCTCTTTCGAGTAGTTCACGCGACTCATGTCCACATCGGGATGCTCTATGGCTCCCACAAGCCCGAACTTAATGCTCTCTTCCTCGCCTGGCAGGCCTGCCAGAAACGCACCCTTTGTGTCGTCGGAGAATGGTCCGCGCAAGGCATCACGCATGTCGTCGCTGAAAGCGGCAATGCCATTGAGCTGACGGACATGCGCTTTCACAGCCAATTTCTCTTGAGGATACGCACAGCTGCCGGCACTCCAGCCTTCGCCGTAGATGAAGATTGTGGGATCTATCTTGTCAACCTCGGCACGAATGGCATTCATCGTCTCTATGTCGTGAACTCCCATAAGGTCGAAACGGAAGCCATCGATGTGATACTCATTAATCCAATGCTTCACGCTTTCGATGATGAAGCGCCGCATCATCGGTCGCTCCGATGCCGTCTCGTTGCCACAGCCCGAACCATTGGAGTACTTTCCGTCGGAGGTCCTACGATAGTAATAATCGGGGAAGGTGTTCTGGAAATTGCTATTGAGATTGTATGTGTGATTATACACCACATCGAGAATAACACGGATGCCGTTTCGATGAAGAGCCTGCACCATCTGCTTGAACTCGCGGATGCGGCAGAGTGGATCATAAGGATTGGTGGAATAGGAACCATCGGGGACATTGTAGTTGACAGGATCGTAGCCCCAATTATACTGCGGCTGACCGAGACGTGTCTCGTCAACCGATCCGAAGTCGTAGGAAGGCAATATGTGCACAGCCGTCACCCCGAGTTCTTTCAAATGATTGATGGCTTTGGGCTCGGTCAGGGCAAGGTATTTCCCTTTGTTCACAATGCCCGACGACTCGTCGATGGAGAAGTCTCTGTGGTGCATCTCATATATCACCATGTCGGCAGGCGACGACAGTTTCGGCCGCACATCGCTTGCCCATCCCTCGGGATCTGTTTCCTGCAAGTCGGCAACAAAGCCTCGCTTGCCATTCACACCGACAGCCTTGGCAAACACGCCCGGCGTTTCTTCCAGTCTTTTCCCTTTATTCTTATCAAGACTAAAGACTATAGGCATTGCTGGAAGGAGCATCATCATACCTGTATAACATTTTACATTGCCAAAAATGAGGGTTGAGTCAACGCTTACCTGGAAAGTGTAGTACATTCCTTTCAGGTCGCCTTTTATCTCTGCTTTCCATAGATTATCGCTCGGAAAATTGCGATACCCCACCCTCTTCATCTTCACAGTCCTGATGGGCACTGTGGAAGTTGGATGGTCGTAAATCTTCAGCCTTACTTTCCTGATATGCAACGAATTGTGGGGGGCAAACAGTTTAAAGACAGTCTTCGATGGAGAATAGTTCACCTCGTCGAAGCTGAAACTTTCAGCCGACGGATGACCCACCGATGCATAGTCATACTGCGATGGACGGATTACCTGTGCCGCAGCCATCATGGGCAACAGCACTGACATAAACATTATAAAAAGCGCCTTTTTCATTTTCAGCTACAAATCTATATGTCTATCGTCCAGAGCCTTTCACCATCGTCGTGACCTCGTTTCTGAAGTCGTCGTTTGCCATCAGGTCGGCGATATTGACGTGCATCCGGTAGCGCCAGTAATGGCGCGGATTGGCAGGTATGTTTATTCTCTCGGCATCTTTGTCGGCAAGGCGCACATCCTCGTCAATGGCCATCCAGTCTTGTATGCTTATGATGCACAGCATCGATGGGCAGCGCAGATGGGCTTTAATGATGTCGTGAGCAAGTGTGGCAGTGAGTGGATGTGGAGCCTCGCCATAGTTACCGAGCACGCTGTTGAAATAGTCTTGAGTGCGCTCATAGTCTTCGTCCCACCACTGACGCAGTGTAGGCATGTCGTGAGAGGAGATTGTCGATACAGAGCGATAGGGATTTTTCTCTATCTGTGCAAATCGCAGATGAGGATCTTTAGGCATTGACTGTATCTCGAGGCTGAGAATGCGCAGTTGGTTCATCACCCACTCCACACATGCCGGCACCATACCCAAATCTTCGGCACACACCAGCATGCCAGTGGCGTCAACAAGGCGTGGCAACTTCTTCATTGCCTCCTCATACCAGAACTGATTGTTGCGATGGTAGTAGTAGTCTTCATAGAGATCATAGAAACGGCCTTTCTCCCAATCCGACAGCGATTGATAGCACTCTGTCTTCAGTGCCCCTATTGCGGGATGCCACATGTTTTTCTGCTTATGGTCTTCGAGGAACAACTCGCTATGGAATGTCACTCCCCGACTGGCTATCTCCTCTCTGCTCAGTGGCAATGCGGGTTGGAACTGTCCATACATTCCGCTCTTCTCGGTGATTGGTATCTCCCAGATGCGGAAGAAGCCAAGCACATGGTCTATACGATAAGCATCGAAGTAATGCTGCATATTCTGGAAGCGTTTCACCCACCATTGGCAACCGTCTTTTATCATCTCGTCCCAGTTGTATGTGGGGAATCCCCAGTTTTGTCCGTCTTCAGAGAAGTCGTCGGGAGGTGCACCAGCCTGACCGTTCATGTTGAAATATTTGGGTTCCATCCACACGTCGCAGCCATAGCGTGCCACTCCGATAGGTATGTCGCCTTTCAGTATCACCTGCTTTGAGCGTGCATATTCGTGCGCCTCACTCATCTGCCGAGCAAGCACAAACTGCATGAAATAGAAAAATGCCACCTCGCGGTATGCCTTTGTACGTGGATTAGAGAGAGCTATGCGCTCGTTGTTGTCCCACTGCTGATGGTCGGGCCATGTGGTGAAATCGGCGGTGCCGTATTTGTCGCGTAGACTGCAATACTGTGCATAGGGCACCAACCACTGTTCGTTATCTGAGAAGAACCTACGGAATTCGGCGCTGTTCATCATTGCACGCCCTTCCTGTGCAAAGAGCAGGCGCATATACTCATCCTTGGCGGCATTGACACGCTCATAATCTATCTTCCCGAGCTTGTTGAGCTCTTTGCGCAACTTCTCGAATTTGGCGAGCACAGCCTTGTCGGCAAGTGGCGGCAACTGTCGCAGATTGACATACTGCGGATGTATGGCGAAGATACTTATGCAACTATATGGATACGAGTCGGTCCATGTGTGTGTCGACGTGGTATCGTTTATAGGCAGTATCTGCAATGCTCTCTGCCCCGTAGAAGACACGAAGTCGATCATCTCCTTCAGGTCGCCGAAATCGCCGACACCGAAACTTCCCTCGCTTCGAAG
>CACZRN010000081.1 GCA_902783625.1 uncultured Prevotellaceae bacterium | reverse complement strand
GTTGTAGCCTTATAGACGTAGCATGGCCACAGCGATGCGTCGACACCCTCCTGCCAGTGTGAGTCGTCTTGCACGAAGGCATGGTCGCGGCTGTCGTGCTCTTCAGCCTCTTCACCGATGAGCAGCGACAGTGTGAGAGGTCCGTAGTCGACGCTCAGACTGCCTTTGTTCTGCATCCACTGTCGTGTTGTGACGGTCATAGGCAGCGTGAGGCGCACCTTGTCGCCGTCGCTCCATTGGCGCTCGATGCGCACATAGCAGTTGGTGGCATCGGGTGTGAAACTCTCAGTGCCGGGCAAGGAGAGCGTGGCACCCTTTGCCCATGACGGTATGCGCAGGTAGAGAGGGAACGTCACATCGTTGCCACCAGTGGCTACGGTTATCTCCACTGTCTCATCGAATGGATAGTGTGTCGTTGTGGTGAGCGTTACTTCCTGCGGTGTGCTGCCCACAAGGGCCTTTGTCTCGTTCTCGAGATACACCACACATGCCAGTCCGCCGTCGGTGGTGGCCATGGTGAGGTGCTCAGTAAGGTAGGGCCATCCCATGCCGTGGTTGTGCTGACAGCAACGCGAACTGAACGGGCTCATCGATAGCATACCGCGCAGGTTGTTGTCGATGCTGGGGCCGTGGAGTTTCTCATCGCTGATAGCCATGTTCGGTGAGGTGAGATAACGCAGTGCCCTCATGTCGGGGGTGAATGCTGCGGGAAGGGTGTTGAAGGCAACATCCTCGAGACGGTCGGCCCAGAGGGGGTCGCCGGTGAACGACAGTAGCAGCTCGTCGCTTGCCATCTGCTCCACTAAGGCACATGTCTCTGCTCCCTGACGTGGGTCGAAATATCCCTCGCGTGCATTCTCGTCGGCGGCATACATGCCTCCAGGCATCTGCCCATATTGCTTGCGCATGAGCTGATAGTTGTTCTCTGTGGCTGCCAGATGATCGGCGTTGTGAGTGTACATGTAGTATGTTGCCGGCTCGCGGAATCCCTGTGCCACATTCACGCCGTGATAGTTTGGTAGCTTGTCGGCCTGTGTCCAGTCGGCAGTGTTTCTATGTAGCTTGTCGGCAAGAGGCAGCAAGGTGTCGTCGCCGGTGTGGTTGTAGAGCCACAGCAAGCTCCACAGGTTGTCGCCACCGCGCTGATGCTCCCAATAGTCTTCTAGGAATTGGCTGTCGTCGAGCGACATTTCCCATTTGAAGAAGTTGGTCATCGCAGTGAGAACACTTTCGTTGCCGCTGTATTCGTAGTATGTCTGCAACGCCCACAGCATTATCATCTGCGCCCATATCTCGGGTTTTCCACCCGAAGTGTTTCGTGGTCCGATGAATCCGTCTTCTTTCACATTGCGCAGCACAGCCGAGAACCATCGCCGTGCCTCGCCAATCATCAATTTATTGTCGAGTATATATGCGAGTGAGCAATATCCGCGGAGCCAGTATGGCACCTCTTCCCATCCGTGAGTGCCGGTGTCCGACATCCATTGGTTGCCTGTTTTGTCGAGCCATGCGCTCACTGTGCCGAGCTGTCCGCATAGTCCATTTGCCTGACGTACAAGCATTTCTCGCAGCCATCCCTGTGGCCTGACGCTGCCCACTGGCAGTTTTAGGAGTGGTGCCTGAACAAGTGGAGCACGGAAAGCGGTGTAGTGGGCTGTTGTGCCGATGTTGGGGGTTGAGACTACACTGATGTCGTCGGCAGCAGTAACTGACTGGTTTGCAAACAATAATGCCGTCATCAACAGCAAAGCTTTGATGCCTTTGTTGTAAAATGTCATCATTTTTATTATACTTTATTTGTTTTTGTCAAGTTCTGAAAACACTATTATTTGCCGACGACATATTTCTTGCCGTTGACGATATAAACACCCTTGCGGAGGGAAGTGAGTTGAGAGTTGGCGGTTGATACTCTCCGCCCTTGCAAGTCATAGACTTCAGCTTTCTCATTTCCGTTTGACTCTCCGTTGTAAATATCCTTTATGCCAGTGAGGTCTGTTGTCGTTTCGAGTTCCAGTCCGTAGTCGATATGTCCTCCACCTTGTCCTTGTTGCAAAGACACGGCGAGCACATTATCCCCCACATGCATCAGTTGGCGGAAGTCTTTTGATAGTCGTTGCTTGAAATAACTATTGTCGTTCCAGCCTGTCTTCTCCCATATCAATGTGCCATTGAGCCACACTCGTGGATTCTCATCATAGCTGCAGTGAAGCCTAACCACACCATCGGCTATCGCGGCAACGAATTGCTCGTTGAGGGTGAAGTGTCGTCTCACGAGGATTGGTCTTACCCCACTTGGCCATCGTGTGACGAGGAACTGATCGTCGCTGTTGCTGAATGGCCCCACGCCGCTCATCCATTCTGTCTCGTCGGCATCTTCGGCATACCATTGTCCTTCGTCGGCAATGGCGATATCGTCGTTGTAGTTGAGGAAGTAGTATTTACATTCCCATGGCCCCTCGTCTTTTGTCGGCAACAGATAGTATGTGAACTTCTCTTGCTGGGCTTTCACGACCGTGCTCATCGACAGAGTCAAGAGCATCAAGGCAATAAACAATAATCTCTTCATCTTATAGCAGTCGGCTTCGGTTTAACGTTACATCACTCCTATCCATCTGAGGATATCGTTCAGATTAGCCACCACCATGAGCAGAATTAGAATTCCCATGCCCACATACTCGGCAGCAATCATGAATTTCTCGCTTGGCTGGCGGCCTGTTATCATCTCGTAGATGAGGAACAGCACGTGTCCGCCGTCGAGAGCAGGTATGGGCAGTATGTTCATGAATGCGAGTATTATGCTCAGGAATGCCGTCATGAGCCAGAACATGTGCCAGTCCCACATTGGCGGGAATAAACTGCCTATCGCTCCAAATCCGCCGAGCGATTTCGCTCCCTCGGCAGTGAACACATATTTAAGGTCGCGCACATAGCCCGATAGCACGTTGCAACCGTATTTTATCCCCGCAGGGAAACTCTCGAAAAATCCGTATGGCACGTGAGTGGTGTCGTATATTCCAGCCACGCTTTTCACCATGAATCCGAGTTGCATGTTTTCGTCGAGTTTTGCCGTGGCGGTCTGGCACACCGTGTCGCCATCATGGCAGAACGCAACTTGCAGCGTCATTGCCTCGGTTGAGTCGGCAGCCGTTGAGGCTTGGCTGAGCATATCCTGATGGCGTCCCAACTCGTTGATAAACTCATTATAGCTGTCTACATCCTTACCGTCAACTCCCTTTATCACATCCCCTGCTTTAAGTCCGATGCCCTCGGCAATCGACTGCGGCAGTACACTGTCTATCTTGGCAGGAATCAGCGGCCTCACAAACTGCGGCTGACTCTTGAGCATGTTAAGATAGTCGAGATCGCCAGGCAGGGTGAGCGTCGTTTCTTTCCCGTCACGGAGAAGTGTCACACTCTTTGCACGCGACAGGTCGCGGTACATGTCGGCACTGAAGTCTTTAAACTCGCCGCGGTCGGTAGCCAACAGTATGTCGCCGTCTTCGAATCCGAGTGCCTTTGCCTCGCTGTTAAACTTCATTCCCAGCGTCATGTCTTTTGCTGCAACATAGTCGTCGCCCCAGTGGAAGAGGCACATCGAATAGATGAGCAGCGCCAGAAGGAAGTTCACCGTCACGCCGCCGATCATTATCAGCAACCTCTGCCATGCGGGTTTTGCTCTGAACTCCCATTGCTGCATAGGCTGCGCCATCTGCTCGGTGTCGAAACTCTCGTCGATCATTCCGGCTATCTTGCAGTATCCTCCCAGCGGAAGCCATCCCATGCCATACTGAGTGTGGGAACCCTTGGGCTTAAACTTGAAAATGCTGCCATCCCACTTGCCGATGCTGGGGTCGAAGAACATGTAGAATTTGTCGACCCTTACGCCGAACAGCTTGGCAAAGAAAAAGTGACCACCTTCGTGGAGAAGAACCAACAGGCTGATAGCCAATAGAAATTGTAAAAGTCGGATAAGAAATATTTCCATCGTGTATATGTTTTTTCAAATTATTCGGCGAAGTTAGTGCTTTTATTCTATATAATGTGCATACGGATGTGAAAAATAACTTTTTTTAAGCCCTCTGCATGGCATTGTTTTTTTATTCAGTGCAGCTCGCGTGGCGATTGTCTGTCCGCTGGTGACAAAGAAAAATGAGGCTATGCTTTGCATTGTTATCTTTTTTTACTAATTTCGCCAACGAAAAATACACTGTTATCAACAACTACTAATAATAGCTATATGAACCGATATCGTACAACATTGATGCTGGCGCTGATGCTTGTTTGTGTCACCAGTATCGCCGGTAATGGTAAGACGGGCACCGCAGCCCTTGCCAAGATGTTCGCCCAGCCACCTATAGAATACGGACCGTATGTGTGGTGGCACTGGATGGGTAGCAACTTCTCGAAAGAAGGTATTCGCAAAGACCTTGAGGCAATGAGGCAGAGCGGCATAGCAGGGGCAACGATATTCAATATCACCTCGGCTGTGCAAGAGAGTCACTATCCGATAGACAACAATCCATGGCCCGAGCAGACCTACCGCAGTCAGGCATATTGGGATGCTCTCACTTTTGCAGCACAGGAGGCAGAGCGGCTGGGAATGAAGATTGGCTTGCATAACACCCCTGGATACAGCACCACTGGCGGGCCGTGGATAACCGAGGAGATGTGTATGCAGAAGGTGGTGATGAGTAAGACCGATGTTGAGGGCGGCAGCCATCTGTCGTTGACGCTGCCGCAGCCGGAGTACCCCATATTCACCGACTATAGCGGGCGAAAACGTCAGGCAACATATTACAAAGACGTTGCTGTAATGGCAGTTAAAGTTGGCAACGATAACGAGGTGAAAGATTTGACTCCGATGATGAACTCCAACGGACTTCTCAGCTGGGATGCTCCTGAGGGACAGTGGCGCATCTATCGCATCGGGCATGCACCCACTATGTCCACTCCGCATCCTCTGCCCGACGACCTTATAGGTAAGGCTCTCGAGGCTGACAAGATGAATCTCAATGTCACGAACTACCACTGGGACCAGATGCTGCAGCCACTCGTGCAGCATCTGAAGCCATACATAGGCAAATCGTTCACTCATATCCTTGTGGATAGTTACGAGGCAGGCGGTCAAGACTGGACCGACGGCTTCCGCGAGAAGTTCATCGCCATGCATGGCTACGACCCTCTGGAGGCAATGGTGAGAAATGATGTCACTGGCGACAATAAAAGCATCGGTATATTTAAGAAACACCAAGAAGAGACGATAAGCCGGATGTTTATCGACAACGGCTGGAAACCTGCTCTGGAGAAAATCCACGAGGCAGGGCTGCAGATGTATTGGGAACCATATTGGGGACCATTCAACACTTCGGAATGTGCTCAGATACCCGACCTGCCGATGAGTGAATTCTGGACTGGCGGCAACGGACAAGTGCCGGGATATATCGTTGACCCTGCCATTGCTTCAGGGAAGAATATCATCGGTGCCGAGGCATTCACAGGGATGCCCGATAGGAGCAGGTACACCGAAGACCCCGCATTTCTCAAACACTCTGCCGATGGCGCTTTCGTGTCGGGAGTCAACCTGCTGTTCCTTCATCACTGGGTGCACCAACCCTTCGACGACCGCTATCAGCCTGGCATGGGAATGGGATGGTGGGGCACACATTTCAGTCGACATCAGACATGGTTTGAACCAGGTAAGGCATTCTTCACATATCTGTCACGGTGTCAGATGATGCTGCGGCAGGGCACTCTCAAGGAACATACAAAAGACTGCCTGCACCGGAAGACAGCCGATGCCGACATATACTTCGTCGTCAACCAAGACACTGTCGTGAAGACAAAAACAATAGATGTTTATGATGACGATAACTCTCACCTTTCAACTTTCAACTCTCAACTTTCACCTTTCACCTCTCACCTTTCAACTTTCAACTCTCAACTTTCACCCGAGCTCTGGGATCCATACACAGGAAAAATAACTGAAATATCCCGACTCGCTATCAACGCCGACGGAAAGCTAAACATTATCCTCTCTCCAGGCAATGCGAAATTTGTAGTCATCCCTCATACAAAGACTAAATACAAGAAGGACCACACCTTTGGCACACTCCGCACCACCACGCGAGAGGTTGACGGACCGTGGGACGTCGTCTTCAGCCCGAAACTCGACAGCAAGTTCTCTATACCATCATTCTCGCTGTCTGACTTCAGCCTCTCCTCCGACGACCGGCTGAAATACTTCTCGGGCACTGCTGTATATACGAAGACCATCACCCTAGCCAAGGATGAAGTGAGGAAGAATCGCCGTGTGACCATCGACTTTGGCACACTCAACGATATCGCCGAGCTCAGTGTGAACGGGAAAAAAGTGGGAGTGTTGTGGTATCCGCCATATAAAGCCGATATCACCGACTTTGTGCATCGCGGCAAGAACATCATCACGATTGCGGTGACAAACAACTGGGCCAACCGCATGATAGGCGATGAGCAGTGGGAACCCGACTTTGAGGTAGGCTACGACCGTGGACCTGAAAAGGGATGGGGACTCAAGGTGCTGCCCGAGTGGTTTTTGAAAAATGGTGAGCGCCCGCAGAAAAACCGCAAGACGTTCACCATTTGGAACTATTTCCACAAAGACTCTCCCTTACAGCCGGCAGGATTAGTAGGACCTGTAAAGGTCAATATCTCGGAAACTATTAATCCAAAGTAATTCTCTACTGCACCATGTCGGACACCTCTGTTATGGGGTCGCCGATGCATGCCGTGGGCATCTGTATGCGTAACATAGCGCACACGGTTGGAGCGATGTCAATCATGTGGGTGGTGCGTGTGGAATGACCGTGGCGCACCTTCCATCCGAAGAACACACAAGGGATGTGCGAATCGTAGGGGTTCCATGCTCCGTGGGTGGTACCGCGATAATCGTTGCCAGGCTTGAAATCGTAGTAGCTCGACCGCGTCACGCAGTAGATATCGCCTGAACGCTGTGAATGCCAGCCGTTGACGAGCTGCTCCTTCAGCCATGCAGGCACTGTAGCCTCACCGGCATGAGCCAAGTCGATGACGTAGAGCAAGTCTTTCTCTTGCTTGAGGAACTCTATTGCCTCATCGACGACATCCTGCAGTTTGAGTCCTGCTGCCTTGATGCCTGGACGGTCAAGGAATACCTTATATGAATACTGATATGGTGCCATGTTGTCGAGTCCGAACTTTGCCTTCAGGTGCTCGTTGAGAGCCTTGCGTGCCTCACCCATGTTCCAACCGCTTGCCGGTATCCTGTTCTCACTCAGCATGGTGGAGTTGTGTGCTGCGCCGTGGTCGGCGGTGAGGAAGAGCAGATACTGTCCGCGCCCAACCTTTCGGTCGAGATATTTCAAGAAAGCCGCCAGATCATCGTCGAGCTGTTTGTATACGGCCCAGTTCTCTGTGCCTCGTGTTCCGAATGAATGTCCGATGGCATCTGTTGGCGAGACGCTGATGCAGAGCATATCGGTTTCGCCACGCTGTCCGAGCTTCTCATTCTCCACGGCAGCCTCTGCCATGAGGAAAGTCTTCGTCACTCCCTCTGGCGACATCTTTATATCCTTGCCCGGGTTCCAGGTATTTTTCTCGTTGAACTCCTTCACCCACTGTGGCAGATCCTGCATGTAGTAAGTCGATGTGATGAAGTGCCCCACGCTGTTGTCCCACCAGTATGCGGCGTTTGCCGACTGTCCAGCAGGCAGTATTGCAGCCCTGTCTTTCATTGCCACGCCAATCACCTTCGCGTTGAAGTCTGTTGCCACACGCAGCATGTCGCCGATTGTTGTCGCCGTCATCTTCCTTGGCGACTCCTCTCCCGCGCGTCCCTCGCTGCCCACGCTCTTCACCGTATGGTCAGAGCAGCAGTATGTGAACCGTCCGTCCATGTAGAAGTCGTTGCCGGCGATGCCATGCAGTGCTGGCGTTGAGCCGGTGTATATGCTGGCATGCCCTATGCCTGTCACCGTGGGGACATAGTTGATGAGATTGTTCTCGCAGTTGAATCCCTCGTCAACCAGTCGTCGCAGTCCGCCAGCGCCATATCTGTCGTAATAGTAATACAGGTAGTCCCATCGCATCTGGTCGACCACCAATCCCACCACCAGTTTCGGTCGCTCGATCTGTGCCCCTGCCGTGAGAGCCACGATGAGCATAACCATCGTAAGGAAATACTTTTTCATTGCCGTTTTGTTTAAGTTGTTATTTTTCGGCGAAGATATTAAAAAAAAGCATATCCCCCAAATAAATAACATTATTTAAGTTACCAGCCGTTGGAACATGTTTGTTTCCCGGGTAGTAATTTTGCTAGCAAATTTTCAGTCAAAGAGCCTCTTTAATGTCATTGGAAAGGCTTTCTAATGAAGATTTTGCTAGCAATTTTTTTTGTCAGATATTTTAAGAGGCATGGAAGCGGCTCAGACATTAGCGTGCAGGAGGCCTTTGCGTTGAGGGTGTTGTTTTCATAAAGATATTTAAAAAAACAGCATTATTTTGCCTATGCGTGTGATTTTTATTACTTTCGCTGCGTAATTGTCAATTGCATATTATGAACATTCCGTCATTCGGCTTTTTGTTAAGGCGTTGGCTGTTGTGTGTGCTCATGGTGATGGGTATGTGCCTCGGCGGTGTTGCACAGCAGCGTCTCGACTGGGGTGACCAGGGGAACGGCACGTATAAGAATCCTGTGCTCAATGCCGACTACAGCGATCCCGATGTCGTGCGCGTCGGTGAGAGATACTACATGGTGGCAAGCGACTTCCACTTCATGGGCATGCAGGTGTTGGAGAGCGACGATATGGTGAACTGGCACATCGTCGGTCAGATATACGACCGCTTCGATCTGCCCGGGTGGGATGGCAACAACCACTATGCCGGTGGCTCATGGGCGCCGAGCATACGTCATCACGACGGGCGTTTCTACGTGTATTTCTGCACTCCCACCGAAGGACTCTTCATGTCGTCGGCCGTTGATGCCCGTGGGCCATGGTCGCCGCTGCATCAGGTGAAGGCTGTCGGTAATTGGGAAGACCCTTGCCCGTTGTGGGACGACGACGGCAATGCCTATCTGGGACGCAGCCAGCTGGGTGCCGGTCCGATCATCGTGCATCGCATGTCTGCCGACGGACGCCAGTTGCTCGACGACGGGGTAACCGTCTATACCGGTCCTGTGGCTGAGGGCACGAAATGGCTGAAGCGCGACGGATACTACTATCTCATCATCCCCGAGGGCGGTGTTGAGGGAGGCTGGCAGACGGTGTTGCGCTCACGCAGTGTGTATGGTCCCTACGAGAAGCGTGTGGTGCTCGAGCAGGGCAGCACGGCGGTGAACGGTCCGCATCAGGGTTCTCTCGTTGATACGCCTCAGGGCGAGTGGTGGTTCTATCATTTCCAGCACACCCCCGTGATAGGACGTGTGGTTCATCTGCAGCCTGCACGATGGAAAGACGGGTGGCCGCTGATGGGTGTTGATATCGACGGCAACGGTGTCGGCGAGCCGGTAGAGGTGTGGCCGTGCCCGATGAAGGGTGCCGGCACACCATCGCTGCCTGCCACGAGCGACGATTTCAGTTCACCGAAAATGGGTATGCAGTGGCAGTGGAATCATAATCCCGTTGACGATAAGTGGAGCCTTACGGAGCGCCCGGGATGGCTGACGCTACATGCCATGGCCGCTGATAACCTGAAGATGGCGCGTGGAACCCTGACGCAGAAGGTGATGGGCTTCGAGAGTATAGCCACCACTCTCGTCGATTGCACCGCGCTGGGCTCGCAGACATCGGCTGGACTGCTGTGCATGGGCAGCGATTATCGTGCCATAGGGGTCGGGCCTGAGGGTATATATACTGAGAACAATGGTCAGCGTACCACTGTTGTGTCTGCTAAGAAACCACGCAAAGTGTGGCTGAGGCTGACGATGAAGAGCAGTGACAATGTGCATCGCTTCGAGTATAGCACCGATGGGCGCAACTATGTGGCAGCAGGTGAGCCGTTCGAGATGCACTGTGGCAACTGGAAAGGAGTGCGCACGGGAATTTATTGCTATGGCTCACAAGGCAAGGCACAGTTCGACTTTTTTAAATACGACATAATAAGATGATGATTTTTTTCACATATTACACAAAAGCAGGCAGACATAATCGTATGTATCGAATACTATTTGGTATAATGCTGTTGTTCAGTGTATTGGGGGCTTCGGCACAGGGCACTGTGAGGGGTACGGTGGTGGATAAGACCACCGAAGAAGCCATCAGCTTCGCCACGGTGAGCGTAAACCGTCAGGGTACAACCACCTATGTGGCAGGGGCCACGACCGATGTCGATGGCAAGTTTAATATCAAAGACATTGCCGACGGCAAATACACTATCGTCATCAGTTACGTGGGATATAAGGAGTTGAAGCGCGACTTCGAGCTCAGTCCGCAGCACCGCACGATGAGCTATACGCTGCTCCACATGACAGAAGAGCCGCACACACTAAGCGAGGTAACCGTGACAGGTCAGAAGTCGGCGATGCGCCTCGAGGTGGATCGTAAGACATTCGACGTGTCGCAGCTCATCAGCAACAGCGGACAGGCAGCCACCGACGTGCTGGAGAACATCCCATCTGTTGAAGTCGACAACGACGGTAACATCTCGCTGCGGGGCAACTCGAGCGTCGAGGTGTGGATAAACGGCAAGGCAAGCGGATTGACCAGCGACAACAGAGCACAGATATTGCAGCAGATACCGGCAGAAAGCATTGAGCGGATAGAGGTAATCGACAATCCCTCGGCGAAATTCTCGGCAGAAGGCTCGGCAGGAATCATAAACATTATCCTGAAGAAAGACCGCACACCGGGATATTACGGCTCGCTGCAGGCTGGCGGGAGCACCCGGGGAGGGGCAAACACCAGCTTCAATATCAACTACTCATCGCCACTCATCGATGCCTACGCAAACATCGGATATCGTCATCGCAAAAACAACGGACGCAGCGAGAGTTATCAGGAGTATCTCGAGACAAACCAGTTTCAGCGCTATGCCTCGCAGTCGGAGAACCAAGGTAACAACCTCTTCTCGAGGGCTGGCATCACATGGCATATTACCGAGAGAGACGACATCGGCGTGAGCGGGATGATGATGAAAGGTGGTGGACGAAGCAGCAACAGCACACCATACCACTACGGCGATATGACAACAGGGCTCGACTCGAGGATAATGTATCGCGACACACGCACACACTCCGATATGTCGATGCTCTACGGCGAACTCAACTACCGCCATAACTTCAACGACGACGGCACTCACTTCCTTGATTTCGTCGTTAACGCAAACAAATGGCGTATGGATGGAGAAAACATCTACCAAGACTCCACAACATACGTCAACGGGAACGATAACGCTAACGCTAACGATAACGATAACGATAACGATAACGATAACGGGAACGATAACTCTACACTCTACACTCCTACACTCTACACTTACCAAAGCCGTCCGATGGACATCAACAACCGTCGCCAAGAGGTGAAGCTCGACTACGAATACCTCATCCGTGAGGGCGTGAAGCTGCAGGCAGGCTATCAGGCAAACTTCTCTCACGAGAACACACCGCAGCAGTCGTTCATCGACAATACCTACTACGACGGACGCCAGCAAGAGGAAGACCAGAGATATTTCAACCGATTCATCTACGACATCGACATCCACGCCTTCTATGCCACATATTCACACCAGATAGGGCGGTTCGGGGTGATGGGAGGACTCCGAGGCGAGTATTGGAAGGTGAATACCGAGAGCTACTCATGGGAACAGGAGCATGATGCCACAAAGCGACAAGAGCCATACAAGACCGACAACTTCCAGCTCTTCCCGAGTCTCTTCCTCTCGTATCAGCTCACCGAGAACGACCAGCTGCAGCTCAACTACACTCGTCGTCTGCGGAGGCCATGGGGAGGCGAGATGAACTCGTTCCGCAACACACGCGACGCTACAATGATAACATTCGGTAATCCGCAGCTGTCGCCTGAGTTTACGAGTTCGTTTGCCCTAAACTATCTGCGCACATGGACCGAGCATTCGCTCCTCCTTAGCGCCTACTATCGCCCCACCACTGATGTCATACAGCGCATCAGTTACCAGAGCAGCACCGACGGCATGATGTATCAGACACCTATGAATGTGGCACGCAACACACGCTCGGGTGCCGAACTGGTAGTGAAGAATAAGATTGCTCGCATTCTCGACCTCACCACAAACCTGAATGCCTACTACTACAAGCTCAAAGATTTCAGTTATGTCATCGACGGCCAGACGGTCACGGGCGAGGGTCAGAGCAGTTTTTCATGGGATGCCCGACTCACGGCATCGCTCATGCTCCCCTACGACATCTCCGTACAAGCGAGCGGACGCTATCGCTCACGACAGGCTATAGCACAAGGATACCGACGCTCCAACTGCTCGGCAGACATCGGACTGAGGAAGAATTTCCTCGCGAAGAAGTTCACGTTGTCGGTGAACTGCCGCGACTTGTTCAACTCACGCAAGTGGGAGACGTTTGCCAGCGGACCGACATTCACGCGCCATCAGCTAAATAAACGTCGTAGCCGTAACATCATCGTCACTCTCACGTGGAACTTCGGCAAGAACAACAAGAAGAAACCTGAAGGAGAGGAAGGTAACGGCATGGATAACGATGACAACGGCTCATCACAACAAGGCGGAGGGTTCGACGACTGATTTCATTCCAACAAAAGCTAACTCTTAAATTTATTAATATGAAAAAGACAGTATTATTCATCGTTGCCCTGCTTGCAACGCTTAACGTATCGGCAGAACTGTTGCCACGCATAAAAACGCATATCAGTATTAAGCAGCCCGGAAACAAAGCAGTGAAATACGAACTTGATACGGCAGCGGAGAAAGACTTGCCCGTTGTGGTGAAACGAAACTTCAGTACGAATGCCCTCAGTGAAGGACTGACAATCTACGAGGTGACGGTCACCGCAAAGAACAAAACAGTGTATTTCAATTTTGGGGCTGAGATGGAGACAGATTTTCCATCCGACAATTGCGAGTACTACTTGCCTGGATTCTGGTATCACAAGAATCTGCGATCGCCACGTGAAGCACCTTCATTCCATACTTCGAAGAGTTGGAATTTCCGCGAAGACCGCCTGTCATCACCACTCACAAGCGTGTATAATAGCTTGTCGGGTGAGGGATGGAGTGTGATGAGAGTTCTCGACAAACCTTGCGACGCACTCACCACTCACATCGAAGGCGAGGTGATATTGTCGGGAGAAAGTTCTGTGGGATATCTTGGCATCGATGGAGAATCGGCATCAGCTAAACTGACATTCGGTTATCCATATATTGAGACGCCGCGACGATACATCCGCAAGCTGACCCTCGCACCGTCGATAGAGGCTTTCGCACGACTCGAAGCTGGACAGAGCAAGACAATAAAATGGATTGTAAGCAATACGAAAGCCGACGACTACGGAGAGTTTGTTGCCGGGCAATGGAATCACTGTTTCGACCAGTTGCGCCCCGAACCTATTACTCCGCTCTACACTCCCGAGAGAGTGAAGGCTGAACTGACAAACTATTTCCGCCATGCATTTGTCGACAAGTATGTCCTGAAATTCCATTCAGGCCATGGACTTCACATCGACTATTGTGAGCCTGTGGATCATGTGCAGATAGGATTCTGCGGTAGAGTGTTGCTCAATGGCTTCAATGCTCTTGAATATGGCGAGCAGAATGGTCAGAATGATTTGGTCGAGATAGGTCGCAGCATCTTCGATAGCTGGCAAAAGAGCGGTTTCACTGCAGCAGGATATTTCTACGACGATTTCTTCATCGGTCGTGGTCTGCCCAAGGACAACGAGGTGGTACATTCCATTCGTCAACAGTCGGAGGCGGTGTATGCCGTGCTTCTATACCTGAAATATGAAAAAGAGCATGGTCGTCAGCATAAGGATTGGGAGAAACGTATCCGCACTTTGCTCGACAACTTCCTGTCGCTGCAGAAAGAAGATGGCAGCTTCGCTCGCAAGTACCATGACGACAACACCGATATCGACTCGTCCGGTGGCAGTACACCATCGTCAACCACAGCACTGGTGATGGGCTATCGCTATTTCGGAGATAAGAGATATCTTGCAGCAGCAAAGAAAACTATCGACTATCTTGAGAAGAATATCATCTCTAAGAGCGACTATTTCTCATCTACCCTCGATGCCAACTGTGAAGACAAGGAGGCTGCTATCAGTGCGGTCACAGCTACTTACTACCTTGCCAAGGTGACCAAGGGGCAGGAGCAGAAACGATATATTGCCCTGTGCCAGCAAGCCATCTACTTCGCACTGTCGTGGTACTATATGTGGGATGTGCCTTTTGCTCAGGGACAGATGCTCGGCGACCTCGGTCTGAAGAGTCGCGGATGGGGCAATGTGTCGGTGGAGAACAACCATATCGATGTGTTCGTATTCGAATTTCCACACATACTCAAATGGGTTGGCGAACTCGTCGGCGAACCTCGATTTACGCAGATGTACGATGTGATATACTCATCGCTTAACCAGTTGTTGCCTGTACCTGAGCGACTCTGCGGTATCGGCAAGCGCGGATTCTATCCCGAAGTGGTGCAGCACACACACTGGGACTACGGACGCAATGGCAAAGGATTCTACAACGACATCTTTGCACCAGCTTGGGCTACGGCATCGCTGTGGGAACTCTATTCTCCAACACGCACCGACCACTTCTTGGAGAAATAACACAATCGGTTTTACGAAACAATCAATAACATAACATACGTCTTAAAACCTGAAATCCATGAAACAAAAAATGTTTTTCACCTTACTCCTCTCGGCAGTATCACTGCTGTCATGGGGTGCTGATGGCGATGATTTCTATCGCAATCCTATTATAAACACATCGTTGCCTGACCCGACAGTCATCCGAGCAAACGATGGGTACTACTATCTCTACGCCACGGAGAACATCCGCAACCTGCCCATCTATCGCTCAAAGAACCTTGTCGATTGGGAGTTTGTAAACACAGCTTTCACTCGTGAGAGCCGTCCGCAATGGAATCCGAAGGGTAACTTGTGGGCTCCCGATATCAACTACATCAACGGCAAGTATGTGCTTTACTATGCCAAGTCGGAATGGGGAGGCGAATGGACATGCGGCATCGGTGTGGCCACGGCAGATAAGCCTGAAGGACCATTCACCGATCATGGCGCATTGTTCACCAGTCGCGACATCGATGTGCAGAACAGTATCGACGGATTCTTCATCGAAGACCACGGAAAGAAATATATCTTCTGGGGCAGTTTCCACGGAATATTTGGTATTGAACTGACCGATGACGGACTCGCAGTTAAGCCAGGGGCAGAGAAGAAACAGGTGGCAGGTACTTTCATGGAGGGTACCTACATACATCGCCACGGCGGATATTACTATCTCATCGGCTCGGCAGGCACATGTTGTGAGGGTGAGCGCAGTACATATCATGTCACCTGCGGGCGCTCGAAAGATCTCTTCGGACCCTATGTCGACAAACTTGGCCGTCCACTCATGGAGAATCACTACGAGACTATCCTCCAGCGCAGCGATGATGTTGTCGGACCTGGACATAATGCCGAGATTATCACCGACGACCGTGGACAGGACTGGATGATTTATCATGGCTTCAGTGCCACCGATCCCCGTGCCGGGCGTCTTGTCTATATGGATCGTGTCGATTGGGTTGACGGCTGGCCATACATATCTGGCGGAAAGCCTTCGAAGGTAAGCGAGCGTCCCGATGTGGGCTCTATCCTCTTGGCTGACCCGACAATCTTCGCTGAAGACGGGAAATACTATCTCTATGGTACATCGGCGAACTCAGCTATTGGTCGCTTCGAGGTGTATACGTCTGACAATCTGCAGTCGTGGCAGGGGCCCGTGGGCATGCTCGGTGGATATGCACTCTCTCCCGACTGCTATGGCACGAAAGGTTTCTGGGCACCGCAGATATTCAAGCACAAGGGGAAATATCACATCATCTACACCGCCAACGAGCATATAGCAATCGCTCAGGGCGACAGTCCGTTGGGACCGTTCACTCAGGAGAAAGCCGAAGAGATTGCCACACCGATGAAAGCCATCGATCCGTTCATCTTCTTCGATGACAACGGAAAGCCTTACCTCTTCCATGTGCGTCTCACCCAGGGCAACCGCATCTATGTTGCTGAGATGAACAAAGACCTCAAGAGCATAAAAGAGAAGACCGCCCGCGAAGCCATCTCCGTAGAGGACGGATGGGAGAATACCGCCAAGACTGAATGGGGTGTAGCCGAAGGACCTACGGTGGTGAAGATAGGTAAGACTTACTATCTGTTCTACTCGGCTAACGACTTCCGCAACCCCGACTATGCCGTAGGCTATGCCACCGCCACATCGCCGCTTGGTCCGTGGAAGAAGCATGGCAAGCCGATAATCACTCGCCGACAGATAGGCGAAAACGGCACAGGACATGGCGATTTGTTCAAAGATGCCAACGGCAACTGGATGTATGTGTTCCACACTCACAACAACCGCAACCAGGTAGGGCCGCGCCGCACTGCAGTGGTGCAACTCAACTTCGACGGCACTGACTTCAGCGTTGTCGAGGGTTCGTTCAGATTCCTTACTCTTCCATGATTTCTTACAACCAAACGATAATCTTAAACAACTAACAAATGAAAAAACAAGCAAAGAATCAAAAGGTGTTGAACACCGAGCTGCAAAAACAAAAGCTGACAAGTTCGAGCAACATGTCGCGCCGCAGCTTCCTTAAACTCTCTGCTCTGGGACTGGCTGAGCTGACAATTCTTCCCAGCTGGAAGACTCCCGATGGCAAGAAGATTGCCCCCAGCGACCGTGTGGTACTCGGATTCGTGGGCCTCGGACAGCAGGGATGCAGCGATTTCTACAGTTTCTCTTCATGCCCTGGAGTGCAGGTGGCAGCATGCTGCGATGTCGACTCCATCAAGCGTGAGCGCTTCCGTCGCAAGGTAGCGGCATGGCAGAAAGAGCAGGGACAGAATGAGCGTTGCGATATGTATGAGTTCTACGAGGATCTTCTCGAGCGCAAGGATATCGATGCTGTCGAGATAGCAACCCCTGACCACTGGCATGCTCTCGTGGCAATCCACGCTTGTCAGTCGGGCAAGGATGTCTATTGCCAGAAGCCGTTGGCTTATACCATCACCGAAGGACTTGCCGTGCAGACAGCCGTACGTGCCAACAACCGCATACTGCAGATGGGTAGCCAACAGCGCTCAAGCCGTGAGTTCCAGCAGGCAATAGAGATGGTGCGCGCAGGGGCATTGGGACACATTGATAAAATATACGTGCGCGTGGGTGATCCGCCAAAACCGCTCGACTTACCCGAGATGCCTGTGCCTGCAAATCTGAACTTCAACCTCTGGCTCGGTCCTCTCAACGATCCTAAGATTCACTATCACCCTGACCTGTGTCCTCCTGTCTCGCTCGAACCCGAGCAGAACGAAAAACTGTGGGGAGCATGGCGCTGGTATCAGGAGACGGGCAATGGATTCCCTGCCGACTGGGGCGCACACATGTACGACATCGCACAGGCAGCCATCGGCATGGACGGACTCGGACCAGTGGAGTTTATACCACAGGGATACAACGGTGCCAAGTATGCTACGATGAAATATGCCAACGGCATTGTCATGACAGAGCAGCCGTTCAACGAGAATGATCCCGAGGACAAGGGAATAAAGTTCATCGGCGACAAGGGATGGCTCAAGGTGAAGCGTGGCTACATTGAGTGCTCCGATCCGAAGCTGCTCAAGAAGCACGAGGAGAAAATCGAGGCAGGACAGTATGAGGTCAGCTCGCCACACATGCAGAACTTCATCGACGCTGTCCGCGCACATGTCGATCCGATAGCACCTGTGGAGTATGGCACAAGCACCAACACCCTCTGCTGCCTGTTCAACATCGCACGCGAGCTGAACCGCCCAGTGAAGTGGAACCCCGCTCTGCTGTCGTTCGAAGGCGACAAGGAAGCTGCAGCTCACCGACTCTACTGGTATGAGTATCGCCGTCCTTACAAGTTGCCATACTGCGACAAGCGCAACAACTGCTAAGTTGGCAATTAAAAAGCAAAGAAATAGCAGTTGACCTATAAAGCACTGAAAGTGCGACAGATCATAGGCAGGTGGTGATTACCACTTGCCTGTGATTTTAATACCCCTTTTGGGGGGTAATACGATAGCAAGTATTGAACAAGAGAGTCAACTCCTTTATTATTTCCTAAAAAACAAACGAAAAAAAATATTCATCAAAATGACATTTAAGACATTCCTAATCGTCTGCGCTGCTGCTGTGTCGACAGGCGGTAGTGCGCAGAAAAGACTCTATCCAGAGTTCTGTCGTTACGACGACTGGGCAGCTATCTACGGGGCTTGCACGGCAGTAGACGTGAACAACGACGGCTTTTGCGATATGGTGATAGCCGGCTTCGGAAAGAATGTCACTAACACTGCGGGGAACACCGACAACGAAAAGCGGAGAATGACTCACGTGATTGTGGTCGATCCAAAGGCTGATATGCTCAGATGGCATGCTGTGGACGACAAGAAGACGGCGATGAACGTGAGCGTCCGCCCCTCGCTGACACCATGCGACATAAACCGCGACGGCGTGATGGACATCGTGGCCTTCGAGACAACAGGGCAACAGGTGACCGATCAGCCCTATACTGACGGCGTGGCGCACGAGGGGATTTTCATCGGTAACGGCGACGGTACGTTCGAAGAATGTGTTCCCACTATCATCGACGAAGACGGTAACGAAGTCGACTTCGAGATGGCGAAGATACTGTCAGGTACCGTGGCCGACGTGAACAACGATGGGCTGCTCGACATCGTAGGGATAGGATATCAGGTGAAAGCGGGAGTTAGTGCGATCGACTATGAGACGTGTAACTATATCCTCGTGAACAGAGGCAACAACGTGTTCCAGCAACAACCGATATTCGCTAACGGAGATGTCTATCACTTCACGATGGGATGGGTGAGATGTTACGACGTGAACAACGACGGGCTGCAGGACATTATAATCAGTGCGCAGTCGAACGATAATGCCGCATTAAACCACACTGCCACGTGCATCGTGGGCGATTCATGTGATGAGACTCACTTCCTGGATATCTTCCTCAACAACCGCGAGGCCCCGGGAACGTTCACCCGACAGTATCTGCAAGACCGCACCCGCTGGAGAAACAGTGCAGTGTGGGCAGTGGGAGAGTGTGGCATGTCGATAGGCGACGTGAACAACGACGGCGTGAGCGATTTGTATATCGTCGGCTATAGCGGCAACGGAAGGAGTCACGACGTCTGGGGATTGTTCATTGCAACGCTGCAGGAAGACGGCAGCGTGAAATACAACGTCGACTATTCTTGTCCGATAGAGCTTGCACGGCCGTTAAACACCGTCGGCCAGCAGTGCGGGTTCATCGACTGGACAGGCGATGGAAATCTCGACTACTATGCACCGGGATGGTATCAGAACTACTCCACGCAGACGGCATGCATATATACAAATGCTGGCGACGGGAAGTTTACGAAAGCATACCGCATAGGGTCGGGGTCGGAGATGGCATCGTGTTTCGTCGACTGGGATGCCGACGGAGTGAACGACATCGTTGAGATGGGACAGAGCTGGGACTCAAACTTCTTCGTGTCGGGAGGTTATCACTTTCAGGCTACGCTGAACAGTGTTGTCGACAAGGAGAAGATAACGCCTCCGCAGCCGCCCACATTGCTTCCTGCGAAAGAGAACGACGGCAAGGTGACAATAGCATGGCAGAGAAACAATGAGAGCAAGGCAAATGTGACTTATGAGTATTGGGTGCGCAACTCGAAAGGTGAGCTTGTCACCTCGTGCAATTCCCACATTGGCGGCGACCTCGACGGACGACGAAAGGTAGTGGGTCCAGGCAATGCTTGTCAGGCTAACGCTGTGACATTATCACTGCCAAAAGGCGACTACACCTATGGCGTGCAGACAATAGACGCTTCATACCACGGTTCCATATTTGCCGTCGGAAGTTTCACGGTGGAGACAACGGGGATAGACGAGATAATAGATCCAGGCAATGGTAAAGAGCCGACGGGCAGAGGAAAGATATCTTCTCACTATTTCTCTCTCTCAGGGAAAGATATGGGAACAGAATACCGTAAACTTCCGAAAGGTGTCTATGTGAAAGATAACAAAAAAACAACCGTAAGATGATTATTATGAAAAATATATCTGCACGATTTTTCCTTATCCTGTACTGGCTGTCAGTCGGCATGTCACTGACAGCGCAGACCATCTCGATGGAGAACAATATCGAAAGCAAACTCAAGACTTTCTCCGTGATAGGCGATTCGTATTCCACTTTTCTTGGTAAAACGGAGCCTGTAGACAATGCACAGTATTACCCGATAGAGGGTCTCGACGTTTATGAGCCTGCTCAGACATGGTGGCGACTCTTCCAATACACCACTGGCATAAAGCTTGAACAGAACAACTCCTACTCAGGAGGAACAATATGCAACACATGGTGGAATGGCAACGATGCCTCTGGCGTATCGTTCGTAAAACGCGCCCAGAACCTACGCGGTGCAGGACTCATTATCGTGGAGGGCGGTACAAACGACAGCAATGCAGGCTCGCCGATAGGCAGCTATGTCTACGACAATTGGACAACGGAGGACCTGAAATCCTTCCGACCTGCAACGGCATGGGTGCTCAACTATCTGAAAAACAAGTATCCCGACGCCATGATAATCTTCATGCTCAACGATGGGCTAAAGGAAGACATAAACACGTCGGTGGCGGAAATCTGTGCCTACTATGATGTGCCACTCTATAAGTTGTCGGTAGTATCGAAAGCCAAAGGACACCCCACCTATCAAGGCATGCAGAAAATATGCAGTCAGCTGACGGCCTTTGTAAACGAGAAACTAGGATATAAGACAATAAACGAGTTGGTGTCGAACTCCTTTACTACCGACGTGAGCGATGCCAATCTCTATGTGCAGCTGACATTCCAAGCCGGAGAGTGGACAACAGTCTGTCTGCCATTCGATGTCAGTGCGTCGATGGCCGCTCAGCTCTTCGGAGAAGATGCCACGATGGCAGAGTTCACTGGTGTCGACAATAAAGAAATGAAATTCAGTACTGTAGAGAAGCTGCAAGCATCCATACCCTATCTCGTCAAGCCCACACGGAGTGTGAAGAAAGCTTTTACTATCGAGGGAATTGCCCTACCTGCAACCACCGCACAGACAATCACCCAAGGCGATTACAAGTTTAAGGGCTACTATCGTATCACAACCATAAATCCGACGAGCACCACAATACAATCAATCTTCCCAGACGGCAGTGTCGGCGCAGTGCATGAAGCGACAAAGCAGAAAGCCTTCCGTGCAAACTTCTCCGTTCCGAAGAATTCCACAGGACTTTATTTAACTGTCGATGGCACGCCTATATCTGCGACATCCCCATTAACAGAGGAATAAATAAAGGCAACAATATGGTTTTTAATCTGCAGAGCCCCGAAAGGATAAGCCTTCCGGGGCTCTGTTTTTCGCACTAAGACAAAGCCTTTATTTACGGGTTCTCATCGACAATAAAAAATTTTGCAAGCAAAAACTTCGGCACATGTTCCGACATGCACAAACATGTGTGTTTGTCACCGCCTTTTCAAGGTGTTATAAACTGAGCTTAAACGGTTGTTTCAGTTGTTCAGTCGGTAGCTCACGAATGCTATGTGGCGGCTGTCGGGAGCCCATGAATTGGTATTGAGCGTTCCTTGCCCGCCAAACAGCTTTGTCATCATCTTTGGCTTTCCGCCTCTTGCGGGCATCATCCACAGCTCCACATTCTTGTTCGGCAGGTGCTGGTCGGGGGCCAAGTCACCCTTGCGGTAGGTGAGGTATATCACCTTCTTGCCATCGGGCGAGACGTGTGGGAACCATGCATTGCGCTCTTCGTCGAAGGTCATCTGTGTCTGTTTGCTGCCGTCGACATTCATGCGCCACACCTGCATGAGTCCTGTGCGCACACTGTTGAACCATATATAGCGCCCGTCAGGGCTATATTCCGGTCCGTCGTCGAGTCCCTGTGCATCAGTCAGCCGCTTCTCATCGCCGCCTTCAATGGGGATGGTGTAAATGTCGCCGCCGTTTGAGTCGTCGCGGAAAGCACAGTATGCCAGTGTCTTGCCGTTAGGACTCCAGCCGTGAAGGAAACTGAGGCTGTAAGGAGTCACCAACCGCGGTGTGCCACCATCCACGGGAAGGACATAGATGTATGATGTCCAACCCGATGAGGCGTTCGACGATGAGCTGACAGCCAGCCATTTGCCGTCGGCCGAAAGCACGTGGTCGTTGTTGCACTTGTTCAGATACTGCGTGTCAACGAGTCGGGCATTACCCTTGCCCTCGACGTCGATCTTGTAGATAAGTCCGTCGGAGTTGAAGTAAATCCACTTACCGTCGCGGGTCCAGTTGGGAGCCTCTATGAGGTAGTTGAACTCCTTAACCACCTTGCGCTCACCGGTTTGAGTGTCGAGCACCTCCAAGATACTTGTCACACTGTTCTTCTGCTGTGCACTTGCATCAAGCGAGAAGAAAAAAGCGAGCAATGCCACTGTCAGCCAACGAAAATCCTTAATACTCATCATGTTTCATTATTGTTTTGTGCAAAGATACAACACTTTCCGTTTCCCACAAAATAATATCGTCCTAAACGCACATTGTTTATGCAACATGAACCTCCCTGCGGTCGGAGTGAAAAACGAAAAGTTTGTGCAAGCTGAGTGCAGAGAGTTTACTCTATGCCGAGGCGCAGCCAAACTTCATGGAGTAAAACGACATAAAAGTGATAAATTGAAAGCGGTTTTTTAACGATAACGTTAACGGGAACGGTAACCCCAAAAAATGCTTGCGTTGATGGCAAAAAAGCGACGAATTTAACACGTTTTAAGTTAAAATCGCCGTTTCTTTGCTTTTTCGACGCTGGTAAGTGGGCTCTTTAATGGCATTAGATGGGCACTTTAAGGCTGTTACTTGGGCACTTTAATGGCATTAAAGAGCCCACCTAATGGGAGCCCCCTAATCCCCCGAAGGGGGACTTTGCGAATCAAAAGGCGCGCAGGAGATTGAGAAAGAGGTAGTTAGAGGGTTTTGATAAAAAAGTGAGAAAAAACGATGAAGTGTGCGGAAAAGGCAAAAAACAGCGAAAAATGGGCTTTTTTATCTGGAATGTGTTTAAATAAGGGGTTTTTGGTTATAAGTTGCAAGTTGAAAAGTGAAAGTTGAAAGGGAAGGCCGATAAAAAGGGAGACGAATTGTAAGAAGCCTCCAAAAATTGTCAGAAATAAGAAGAATAATTATATTTTATATTTTTGTCGATTTTCGGAGACTCTTCTTTTCGACGGAAAAAATAGTGCCATGGTCAAAAGCGACAAATTTAAAATTTCTCCTTCTTTTTTGTTGTTTTGAAATAATCTGCATCTATCTGAAGGGCAATACCACCATAAAAGGCGAAGGCCAGTTGATTGGTCAGGGTTATGCAGGTGTTTTCATGGGCTCCAACTCTGCTGATTTGACTATTGATGGCAATGTGATGCTGGTAGCAGAAGGCATCACGAGCAATGGGCTTTGCGGCTACTCGAGAACCTTTGCGGGCTTAACTGACGTTGAAGTTAGGCTGCGTCTCGAGAGGAATAATAAAAAATCTTCGTATTATATTTTGTTCTTCGCTCGGTTTGCACTAACTTTTTCTGCGAAGAAGTTAGGATTCGCCTCAACAATGAAAATAAAAAATCTTCGTATTTTATTTTGCATTGTCTTCGGCTTTCACTAACTTTGCAGTTGCTTTTACAAGGTAAAGGCAAAATATTACGGTTGCCGCGATGGTGGAATGGTAGACACGAGGGACTTAAAATCCCTTGACCTGGAAAGGTTGTGCGGGTTCGAGTCCCGCTCGCGGCACAACGCTTGCTTTAGCAAGAGTAGGCCCAAGCGGGCTTCAAGTTGCTCGCGGCACAACGGATGTCAAAGTTTATGTAACATTTTCCCTTGAAATATTTAAAAACACGTAAAAACATAATTTATCTCATGCGTAAGACACAAAATTTATTGTTTGTTATCGGCGCTATGCTGCTCCTCGCCGCTTGTTCGGGAAAGATGGGAGCACTCGACCCGAAGTATTTCTCAGTAACACCTAATCCCCTTGAGACTCAAGGCGGCAACGTGGAAGCTACCATCAGCGGTACATTCCCCGAAAAATATATGAAGAGGAAGGCTGTGGTGACAGTTATTCCTGAACTGCGCTCAGCCATCGACAACAGTACACTGACAGGACAGAGCGCATCGTTCCAAGGCGAGAAAGTGCTGGGCAACGACCAGACTATCAACTACCGCCTGGGTGGACGCTACACAATGAAGACCAACTTCACCTATGCTCCGCAGTTCCAGCAGAGCGATCTCTATCTCACCTTCAATGCCTTCATAGGAAAGAAGAAGGTGCAGATACCTGCCGTGAAGGTGGCTAACGGTGTGATTGCCACATCGGAGCTCTACAAGAAGATACTCGCCGACGGTGAGGGTGTCATCGCTCCCGATGCCTTCGAGCGCATAAAGGCTCAGAAGCAGGAAGCAAACATTAAGTTCCTCGTCAATCAGGCTAACATCCGCAAGAGCGAGCTGCAGACAAACTCGATAAAAGAGTTCATCGCTATGCTGAAGCAGATAAACGCCGACCGCGAGCGTCTGAACATGCAGAATGTGGAGATCCAGGCCTATGCATCGCCAGAGGGAGGCTTCGAGTTCAACGACCGGTTGGCTGGTAAGCGTCAGGCAAGTGCCGAGGAATATGTTAAGCAGCAGTTGAAGGCCACAAAGGTAGATGCTCCGCTCGATGCGCACTACACTGCTGAAGACTGGGAGGGATTCCAGCAGCTGGTGCAGGCAAGCAACATACAAGACAAAGACGTCATCCTGCGTGTGCTCTCTATGTATAAAGATCCAGAGCAGCGCGAGCAGCAAATCAGAAATATGAGCGCTGGTTTCCGCGAACTGGCTGACGGCATTCTGCCCGAGCTGCGTCGCTCACGACTCATCATCAACTACGAGGTTATCGGTCGCAGCGACGACGAAATACGCTCTCAGTATGCTGCTGATCCTTCGAAACTGAGCATCGACGAACTGCTCTATCTCGCATCAATCACCGACGACAAGAAGATGGAGGAGAATGTCTATACTACTACTGCCCGTCTCTATCCTAACGACTACCGCGCACTGAACAACCTCGCATCGCTCGAGATGGCAAAGGGTAATCAGGATAAGGCACGTCAGTATCTCGCACAGTCGCTCCGCCTGAACCCACAGGCAGCAGAGGCTAATGCTAACGAGGGACTCATCGCACTTGCCAACGGTAATATGGCTGAGGCTGAGAACTATATGGCAAAGGCTTCGGGACAGGAGAATGTGAAGAGCGCTCTCGGTGTGCTGAGCCTGGCAAAAGGAAACTACGCCGAGGCAGAGAAGACACTCTCTGACACCGACAACAATATGGCAGCCCTGGCACAGTTGCTCAACAAGAATTATGCCGCCGCTGCACAGACACTCGACAATATCAAGTCGCCAAATGCTATGACGAACTATCTGCACGCTATCGTCGCTGCACGTCGCGCTAACAAGTTTGCTGCCAAGTCGTACCTCGAGGAGGCTGTGAAACTCGATCCGTCATTGCAAAACTATGCCGACCACGATCTTGAACTGTCGCTTTTAAAATAACGTTCACATAAACCCATCCAGCACATCCCTGCGCAGGACGATACGTATAAGTCGGAATCACGTCGCTCGCGGGGATGTGTTGTCGTTTTAGGAAAACAATGCACATAAGGAAATTATTCACCAGTACCACCGTTGCTGTGCTCACGGCAATGATGATGTCGTCGTGCTCGCATGAGGGGAAATACTTCAAAATGGAAGGACGCTTCCGACACATCAATCAGGGAGAGTTCTGGGTGTACTCAATTGAAGGCAACACTGGCGCGCTCGATACCATTAGAGTGCAAGACGGACGCATAGTCTATGAGAAACGCATCAGTTCGCCGACAGCGTTTGTAATTATCTTTCCCAACTACTCCGAGCAGGTTGTCTTCGGTGAGCCAGGCAAGAGCGTGAGCATAAAAGGTGACGCCACACACCTGAAAGAACTTGAGGTGAAAGGCACTCGCGACAATGAGTTGATGAACAAGCTTCGTCAGCGCATATCAGACTCCACGCCCGAAGAGCGCAAGCAGATAGCCGAGCAGGTGGTGGCGGATCATCCGAAATCGAGGGTGGGCACATTCCTCGTGGCGCGTCATATTCTTCAGGGTCCTATTCCCGATTATCCACTCGCAGCGAAACTGACAGCAAAGTTGCTCGAGGCACAGCCACGCGATGGATTCCTCGTAAGGCTCGACAGACAACTACAGAAAATTGATCAGACCAGTGTTGGCAATTCGTTGCCAAAGAATCTGCAGGCAATGGCAATCGACAGCACGCAGGTTGACTTCGGGAAGATAAGAAACGCTGATGTGGCAGTAATCAATGCATGGGCTACGTGGAATGTGCAGAGCATGCGTCAGCAGAGTATGATATCCAGCACGGCACGCTCATCGCATGGGCGTCTTCAGGTGCTCGGCATCGCAATCGACGGTGATAGGGAAGAGGTGAAAAACTCAATTCGACGTGATACAATCACATGGCCTATCGTTTCGGACGGCAACCTATTCGATTCTCCCATTGTCGATAGCTTGGCATTGACATCCATTCCCGACAATATTGTCCTGCAGAAAGGCAAAATCGTTGCCCGCAGTCTGCCTACCGACCAGTTGATTGAGAAACTCAACGCGCTGTTGGGTGTGAAGCAATAGTCGCACGTATATTGCGATAAAGTCAGGAGAAAAACATTTTCAAATAAATCTTTGATTGTATGCTTGTTAAAACATATTGCGCTGCGGTGAATGGCCTTGAGGTGACAACTGTTACCATCGAGGTGAGTCTGACAAAGGGAGTGATGTATCATTTCACAGGTCTTGGCGATACTGCAGTGCGTGAGGGGCGCGACAGAATAGCTGCCGCCATGCAATACGTAGGATTCAAATTCCCACGGGCAGACATCACTGTGAATATGGCCCCTGCCGACTTGCGCAAAGAGGGAAGCAGTTTCGACCTTCCACTCGCAATAGCTATCCTCGCTGCCAATGGTAACGTGGAGTGTCAGAAGCTCGACAAGTATATGATTGTCGGTGAGCTTGGTCTCGATGGTAATCTGCAGCCGGTGCGCGGTGCACTACCTATTGCCATAAGGGCTCGCGCGGAGAAGTTCAAAGGACTGATTGTGCCTCGACAGAATGTCAGCGAAGCCGCTGTGGTGAATAATCTCGACGTCTATGGTATGGATAACCTGATGGACGTGATAAAGTTCTTTAACGACACAGCCACTTACGAGCCTACCGTCATCGACACACGCCGTGAATTCTATGAACATCAGTATAAATTCGACCTTGATTTTGCCGATGTGCGTGGACAGGAGAATGTGAAGCGCGCCCTTGAAGTGGCAGCAGCTGGAGGACACAATCTGATTATGATAGGCCCGCCGGGCTCGGGAAAGTCGATGATGGCAAAGCGACTGCCGAGCATCCTTCCTCCACTCTCACTTGCTGAAAGTCTTGAGACTACACAGATACACTCCGTTGCTGGAAAACTTGGTAAAGGCACATCGCTCATCTCACAGCGTCCGTTCCGTGCTCCGCATCACACCATATCAGAGGTGGCACTCGTCGGAGGCGGTACTAATCCGCAGCCTGGTGAGATAAGTTTAGCGCATAACGGAGTGCTCTTTGCTGATGAGTTGCCCGAGTTTAACAAGACAACTCTCGAAGTGTTGCGACAGCCATTGGAAGACCGCAAGATAACCATCTCGCGAGCTAAATATACCATAGAATACCCCTGCTCGTTTATGTTTGTAGCCTCGATGAATCCTTGTCCGTGTGGCTATTATGGTGATCCCACTCACACCTGTGTCTGCACCCCTGGACAAAGGATGAAATACATGAATCGCATCTCAGGCCCGATGCTCGATCGCATCGATCTGCAGATAGAAATCACGCCGGTGCCGTTCAAAGATATCTCCAAGGTACAGCCTGGCGAGCCCTCGGCTGCTATCCGTGAACGAGTGATAAAGGCTCGTAACATACAGGAGCAGCGCTTCAAGGATGTGAAAGGCGTCTATTGTAATGCACAGATGACCGAACGCATGATTCATAAGTATGCCGAACCCGATGAGGCAGGTGTGCAGATGTTGCGCATGGCGATGGAGCGTCTCTCGCTCTCAGCCCGTGCATATAATCGTATATTGAAAGTTGCCCGTACCATTGCCGACCTTGCCGGCAGCGAGAAGGTTGAGTCGATGCATCTTGCCGAGGCAATCGGCTATCGTAACCTCGACCGCGGCGACTGGGCAGAGCGGGGAATGTAAAAAAAAGAGACAAGAAGCAATAACCAAAAACTAAATACCTTAAATGGATTTCTATAATATTATATCTCAGATAAGTGATGCACTATGGAGCTATCTGCTTATTGGCTGTTTGGTGTTGTGCGGATTGTGGTTTACGTGGAAGACAAAGGGCGTACAGTTCCGCATGATAGGCGAGATGTTCAGGCTGTTGACTGACTCTGCCCGCACAGCCGAAGGCGCTCGTAGTGCTGCCGACGACAACCGCAAACATATTTCTTCGTTTCAGGCATTCGCAGTCTCTGTTGCCACTCGCATAGGAACGGGCAATCTGGCAGGTGTTGCCACTGCAATAGCGATAGGTGGCCCGGGAGCTATCTTCTGGATGTGGATTATCGCGCTGTTAGGCTCGGCTACGGCATTCGTCGAGTCGACGCTCGGACAGCTCTTTAAGCAACGGCACAAAGAATCGTACGTGGGCGGTCCGGCATATTACATACAGAAGGGGCTGCATCAGAGATGGCTCGCCATCGTGTTTGCCATACTGATAACGATAACATTTGGACTCTCATATAATTCCATACAGAGCAACACCATCTGCGGTGCAATGCACGAGGCATTTGGTTGGAACCCGGTTGTTGTGGGAGCGGTTATCGCCGCCATGGCGCTTGTCATAGTCTTTGGTGGCATCCATCGCATTGCAAACGTCAGTGCTGTGCTGGTGCCGCTGATGGCAATAGGATACTTCATCTTAGCGCTGGTGGTCATCGTCGCCAATATACATCTGATTCCCCACGTGCTGAAGGTAATTGTCAGCAGTGCCTTTGGCATAGAGCAATCGGTGGGAGGATCGATAGGTGCAACCATTCTGATAGGCACGAAACGAGGTCTGTTCAGCAATGAGGCCGGCGAGGGCAGTACGCCCAACGTGGCAGCGACAGCCACTGTCTCCCACCCTGTGAAACAGGGCCTCATACAGGCATTAGGGGTTTTCACCGACACCCTGCTCGTCTGTTCGTGCACAGCATTCATTATCCTCATCAGCGGACTGTACAACGTTCCGGAGCTGAATGGCATAACGCTCACGCAGGCTGCGCTTTATTCAGAGATAGGTTCCCTCGGTCCCATCTTCATCGCGATAGCCATCTTCCTTTTCGCCTTTTCGTCTATCATCGGCAACTACTATTACGGCGAGGCAAACATACGCTTCATGACATCCAGCCGACTGGCACTCACTATATATCGCATCTTCTCAGCCGGAGTGCTGGTAATGTTCGGTTCGCTTGTCACCCTCGACACTGTCTGGAATATCGGCGACCTATTTATGGCACTCGTCACCGGCGTCAACCTGATAGCCATCGCCTGCCTGAGTAAGTATGTGTTCCGGCTGCTCGACGACTATAGGCAGCAGAAGTGCAGCGGAATAAAAGACCCTGTGTTCCGAAGGAGTCAGCTACCAGAGATAGAAAAAGACCTGACCTGCTGGGACGATTAGGTCTGACGAGCGAGGTATCATGCTCTGTAGCCTGAGGGTATTAGTCTTGGGTTATTGAGGCGGGAGTTTTGTTTTTTTGAGAATAACTTCATAACTTTGTTGCAGAAAATAAAAAATTACTATTATGATTCACGATTTTATTTACGACATTCCCGTCCGTGTGTATTTCGGACGCGATCAACTGAGTAACCTGAGTACTGAGTTGAAAAAATATGGCACGCGCGTGCTGATGACCTACGGTGGCGGGAGCATTAAGCGAATGGGGCTATACGACCGCGTGGTGAAAGAGATTAAGGATGCCGGGCTGGAGCTGTTTGAGCTCTCGGGCATTGAGCCGAATCCCCGCATCAACAGTGTGCGCCGCGGTGCACAGATGTGCAAAGAGCATCATATCGACGTTCTGCTGGCAGTGGGCGGCGGTTCGACGATAGACGCCACAAAGTTTATGGCTGCCGGAGCATGCGTTGACCACGATCCTTGGGACTTCCTCGACTACCAGAAGCAAGCACCCATAGAGCGCGCTCTGCCCATAGTGAGCATACTTACACTGGCCGCCACAGGGTCGGAGATGGATTCGGGCGGAGTGATAAGTAATCCCGAGACAAAGGACAAAAACGGGCGTTTGGCTCCCGCGCTGCTGCCGAAGGCATCGTTCCTCGACCCGACAAACACGTTCACGGTGTCCCCATATCAGACAGCATGTGGTGCTGCCGACATGATGTCGCACATCATTGAGGTGTACTTCAATATGGATCAGGACCTGTTTATGCTCGACTGCTTCATGGAAGGACTCATGAAGACCATCATCCGCTATGCTCCGATAGCAATGAAGGAACCCGACAACTACGAGGCCCGCGCCAACCTGATGTGGACATCGACATGGGCAATCAACGGCTTCGTCGATGGTGGCAAGCGTCTGGCATGGAGCTGCCATCCGATGGAGCACGAGCTGTCGGCTATCTACGACATCACCCACGGACTGGGACTCGCCATACTCACACCGCGATGGATGGAGTATTGTCTCGACGAGACGACGGTGTCGAAATACGCGCAATGGGGTGTGAATGTCTTCGGTATCGACTCGTCGAAAGCGCCGATGGATATTGCCCATGAAGCGATACAGCGTCTGAGAGAGTTTCTCTTCGATACCCTCCAACTGAAGAGTACTTTCCCTGAGGTAGGTATCGATCGTGAGCATTTTGCCACAATGGCGCGCAAGTCGGTTGGCGGAGGAACGTTGCCAGGTTTCAAACCACTTACGCAGCAGGATGTGGAGAATATTTTCGAGATGTGTATGAAATAAATCTTTGAGATGGAATACATGTCACAAGAAGGCTACGACAAGCTCGTGGCCGAGCTCCGGGAGTTGGAGAATGTAGAGTTGCCTCGCGTCAGGGAGGCGATAGCTGAGGCGCGTGACAAGGGCGACCTGAGTGAGAATTTCGAGTATCACGCTGCCAAGCGCGAGCAGGGCAGGTTGCTCAGCCGCATACGTTTCAAGCAGAAGGTGCTGGCAGGAGCAAGGGTAATCGATATGTCGAGATTGAAGTCCGACGGTGTGCAGTTGTTGAGCAAGGTGGAGATAGTGAACATGAACAACAACAGCAGGATGAGCTATACGATTGTAAGTCCTCACGAGGCGAGCATCCACGAGGGTAAGATCTCCATCAAATCGCCCATTGCCCAAGCTTTACTCAACCGCCATGTCGGCGATGTTGTTGAAGTGAGGGTGCCTGCCGGTGTGATGAAGTTACGTATTGATAGCATCTCTTTAAGATAGAAGAAAAAATAAGAGCAGAAAGGAAGCGCTCAGGGAATAATACCCCCACCGCACCTTTCTGCTCTTTCTTTTTTATTATATGCCCAGTCGGCACTTCTGCCAACATCAGAATGGGCACATTTGTTTATTCTTCAACTATGTCTTCAATCTGGCTGATAATCTCCTGATACTGCCGTTGTGTCTTGAAGTGTATCGAAAAACCTACTATTGCTCCGATGACAGCTCCCACGCATCCGCCCCAGAGGAGGGGATTGGAGATCACTTCGTTGTCTTGTTTGTAAACTTCGTAAACAAACCACCCCAGCCAAACTATTATCATAGGAATACCAAAGAACAGCCAGTCGGCATCGAATTTCTTTGCGCGAGCCATCTTCTTCCTTACCTCCACCAGATTGTTTCTTGTCATATCGACGTTGCTTACATTCCTGCTATTGTAGTATGTAGCAGCGGCACATATCAGCATCATGACGCATGTGGCAATCCAGAAGGCTTTTGAAAAACCGCTTAACATCACGAAAGCCCAGTAGCCGTAGGGCAACATAAGCAAGGCGACGGCCATGAGGATATAATATCTGCGGGCAATGCTGTCGGCACTCTTTTTCATCGAATGGCGCACAATGCTTTCGTTCACTATCTCTTGTTTCTCGAGTTTATTCTTCAGCGTCTGCATCTGCTGGCGCATCTCGTCAAGTTCGTAATCCATCATTTTAATAAAGAGTTTAATCGTTTGACATTTTTTTCAGTTGTTCTTTAATCCTGAACAGTCTTACACTGACGTTCTTTGCCGTGATGCCCACTATCTGCCCGATCTCCTCGTACGACAGGTTCTCGAGCCATAGCAGCACAATAGCACGGTCGAAGGGTTGCAGGCGCGATATCCGCTTGTGGAGCATGTCCACCTGACGTGTATCTTCGTCGCGGTCTTCAAAGAGGTTTATGTCCATTGTCAGTTTCACCGATTTCGAGCGGCGACGTTTCCTGTCAAGCGATATGCAGGTGTTGAGCGCCACACGGTAAACCCATGTCCTGACATCGGAGCGATGCTCGAAGCCCTCGAAGCCTTTCCAAAGATTCACTAGTACCTCCTGGAAAAGGTCGTTCACCTCGTCGGCATCTTGTGAGAACATATAGCACACGGTGTAGATGGTGCTCTTCTGTTCAGCCACGGTTTGCGCAAATTTTGATTCTAAAGTTGTCATTGTCGTTCTGTTCAATATGATTTTACTCTTTAGACGCAACAAAGTTACAAAAAACTACACGTCGATTATCTTTTTTTCATATTAACTGTAGAAATAATATTCATCCAATCAATGTTGAGAGAAAAAATGTGTAGAAAAACGGAAGAAACATTATCGGGTTCGGAATAAAAATGTTATCTTCGCATGCCATAAGCACTGTGGCATTATTAAACTTGTAATTACACATTATTATAATATAATGATAAAAGAAAACCTTGACGGTTCATCGCTCACGTTTCAGCGCGACGAACAGATTAGTTTCGAAGAGTCAACCCACACTTATCGCGTTGATGGCGTCGGCGAGATGACACCTGTCAGCTCGGTGGTAGCAATGTTTTTCAAACCCTTCGATGCCGAATACTGGAGTAAGAAGAAGTGTGGCGACGATGTGGTTGCTGCAGCAAAGCTGCGCGAGGAGTGGGAATCGGGTGGTGCTGTGGCTTCGCAAGCCGGAACACATATGCACCGACAGATAGAAAACTATCTCAACCACGGCACAGAGCCGGAACTGAAGTGCTGCATAAATTACGATGGAGCCTATGTACACAAGTCGCAGGTAGTAGATATTTCCAAGGAATGGTTGCTCTTCGAAGCTTTCGACAGAGATACCGACTACCATCCTTTCCGCACCGAGTGGTGTGTCTTCGACGAAGAGACGCGCATGGCAGGAACAATCGACTTACTTTGCTCGAGAGATGACGGCACTTTCGAAATCTACGACTGGAAGCGAAGTAACAAGATTGATCCTAATGCCTCAAACACTTGGGCTACGGGTATAAACGGTCTTGAGCACCTGCCCGACACATCATATGCACACTATCTGATGCAGCAAAACCTCTACCGCTACATGCTCGAGAAAAATTATGGTCTCACTGTGAGTCGTATGAATCTGGTAGTGTTGCACCCCGACTTCGACAGCTACAAGATTATTCCTGTGCCAATAATGCCTCGCGAGGTGGCTACAGTCGTCAATCTAATAAAGAGCCGCCCCTGACAGAAGCCTCCTGTGCGATGCCCCGCCGCCGGTGTACCAATCAGCAAGTCGCTGCAGTATGCGGCATTCCCTTGATTGAATAATAGACATAAAAAAAGCGCCACCGCTCTCACGAGCAGTAGCGCTATAGAATATGTTTAACCTCAAAAATTTGTCTAAACAAATGGGAACCTCCCGGCCTCCATTGTCATCCTGTTAAACAATCTTTTATTAAGTCTTTACCTTAACATAATAACTAAAAACCTAAATAAAATACTACTAACCTAAACAATCTATTAACCTTTTGACAATGCAAAGTTAAGCATTTTCTTCATGTGCTCGCAAACATTTTTCTTCTTTTTCCACGATTTTGTTATCATTCTTGACATAAATCAAATCATTTGTTTGTTTTTTATCCAAAAGTATCACAAAATGAAAGAAACGAGGGGTGGAAAGTGACAATCCGACGGTTTTTGTAGCTTTTAGTATAATCTCTATGCTGAAGAGCAACGCTGTTGCAGTTACACTAGAAGAGCTTTTACGTGGGAATACACCGATGCTGATGAGACGATATGTATTTCCCTTACAGAAAATTTTGCTAGCAAAATTTTAATTAACTGGGCCCTTTATTGCCATTAAAGAGCCTCTTTATTCGAAATTTTGCTAGCAAAATCTTCTGCAGGCGAAGCAAGTGGATAAATAGAGGCGTCATCTTGAAGGTGGTAAAAGAGAATTTGAAGCCTAATAAACAAGTGTGACCATACATGGTTTCGATTCGGCTGACGGTAATGATAATCTTTTTGACTGAAAGGTTAAATGTTAGTAAAAAATAGTTGGCTATATAACAAGTTGTGGTTTTTTTCGTATATTTGCAAAACAAAGCTTTGTTCTGCAGATATATCTCATGAAAGTTCTTATCGTAAACACATATCAGAAGTCGGGTGGTGCAGCTGTTGCGGCTGGCCGTCTGCTTGTTGCTCTCAACAACAGCGGCGTGAGGACGCGTATGCTTGTCAGCGAGAAGACCGACGAAGACATCAATGTTGTCGGCATCGATGACAGCAGCAATGGCAGGCACCCCTACCGCGGATGGCTGCGGAGGTGGCACTTCATGCATGAGAGGCTGGCCGTATTGCTGCGTCTGCATATCAACCGCGACCATCTGTGGGAGATTGATCTCGGCAACAGCGGTACCGACATCACCCGTCTGCCGGTGTTCAAGGAGGCTGATGTCATCCATCTCTCGTGGGTGAATCAGGGCATGCTGTCGCTGTCGGTGATACGCAAGATATTGTCGTCGGGCAAGCCTGTGGTGTGGACATTGCACGACCTGTGGCCTGTGAGCGGTATCTGTCACTACGCGCGAGGTTGCAATAAGTTCAAGAACGGTTGCCGCCATTGTCCGTTGTTGCCTGGAGGAGGCAGTGACAGCGATGTGTCGAGCCGTGTGTGGAAGAAGAAGCAAGAGATATATTCGAAAGGCTCGATACACTTTGTGGCATGCAGCAAATGGCTTGAGAATCAGGCGAAGCAGAGCGGACTCACTGCTTCGGGCAGCATCTCGTCGATTCCTAACCCTATTGACATCAACGTGTTCCATTCTACCGACAAAGCCGTGGCGAAGGCAGCATTGGGTATCGATGAGTCGAAGAAGGTGGTGCTCTTCGTGTCGCAACGGGTGACAGACGGGCGGAAAGGCATGGAATACCTTGCCACGGCCACGAGTATGCTGAAAGAAAGTCTTGGCGAGGTGGCCGAAAATGTTGTTGTAGCCATCCTCGGTGGTCACTCTGACGAGGTGTCAGAGAGCCTTGCCTTGCCCTCGGTGGCCCTCGGATATGTTGAAGACGAGGAGCGGATAGCCACCATCTACAATGCCGCTGATGTGTTTGTGCTCCCTTCGCTCGAAGACAATCTGCCCAATACCATCATGGAGGCGATGGCTTGTGGAGTGCCTACCGTCGGGTTCAGGGTGGGTGGAATACCCGAGATGATCGATCACATGAAGAACGGTTATGTGGCTAAGACACGCGATGCCGCCGACTTGGCAGCAGGATTACGTTGGGCACTCTTCGAGGCAGATGCCGCGACGGTGCAGGCTGAGGCGCTGAGGAAAGTGCGCATCAACTACTCGCAAAACCGTGTGGCGATGAAATATATAGAAATTTACAATCACGAGCTGGCGCTCAGACATTATATAACATGATACGCATCACCATAGCCACGTGCACCTACAACGCGCAGTCAACCCTCGGGCGCACGCTCGACAGTGTGCTTCACCAGACCTATCGCGAGGTGGAGCATCTGATTATCGACGGTGCTTCGACCGACGGCACGCTTGCCATGGCCGAGGAATATAAGCTCAAGTCGGATTCGGCAGAGTGTTATCACGATGTTGTCATAGTCAGCGAGCCAGATCAGGGTTTGTATTATGCCATGAATAAAGCACTCACTCACGCCACTGGCGACTATATCGTGTTCCTCAATGCCGGCGATAAGCTCCCGTCAGTCGATACTCTTGAGAATATCTCTGCCTCGATAGGCGAGGGTGAGGAGTTGCCCGCAGTGATATATGGCGATACGGATATTGTCGACGACGAGCAGCATTTCGTGCGCCATCGTCGCCTTTCGCCTCCCGAAGAGCTTACTGCCAACAGCTTCCTCCACGGCATGTTGGTGTGCCATCAGGCATTCTATGCCCGCACTGATATCGCCCGTGCCACACCCTACGACACCCGCTATCGCTTTTCGGCAGACTTCGACTGGTGCGTGCGCATCATGAAAAAGGCTGAGCGCGAGCATCTGAAGATGAAGAACACGGGCATGGTGCTGGCGAATTATCTCGATGGCGGCATGACAGAGAAGAACCATCGCGCTTCGCTGCGTGAGCGGTTCGTGATAATGTGCCGCAGGTTTGGCATCATTCGCACAATAGCCTTCCACGCGTGGTTTGTGGTAAGGCTGGCGACAAAAAAGTGAAAAACGAAAAACGTAAAACATATAATAAACACTTAAACAATGAAAGACATTCGCATCTTATTCATCTCTGTGCTGCTTGCCTGTTGTGGGCAGGCTTGTTTGGCACAAGGCAAAGCCATTGAACAGGTTGACTTCTCAAACGTCAGGATAAACGACTCGTTCTGGTCGCCGCAACTGAAGAAAAACGTAGAAGCAACAATTCCCGTCTGTATCGATCAGATAGAAAACAAGACAGATCGCATTAAGAACTACGAGAATGCCGCACGTGGCCAGGGCAAACACTCGGGTATCTTCTTCGACGACAGTGATGTGTACAAGGCAATGGAAGGCTATGCCTACAGTCTGATTAATCATCCCGATGCCAAACTCGAGGCTAAGGTTGACGAATGGACCGACAAAATTGCCGCTGCCCAGCAGAGCGACGGCTATCTGAACACATACTACACGCTGACAGGACTCGACAAACGCTGGACAAACATGGACAAGCACGAGATGTACTGCGCCGGTCATCTGCTTGAAGCCGGTGTGGCATACTTCAAGGCTACGGGCAAGCGTAAGTTGCTCGATGTAGGGCAGCGCATGGCTGACTATATGATGAGTGTGTTTGGCGAGGGCAAACGCCACTGGGTGCCGGGCCATGAGGAGATAGAACTGGCACTCGTGAAGCTCTACGAGGTGACGGGGCAGAAGAAATATCTCGACTTCGCCTACTGGCTGCTCGAGCAGCGTGGGCATGGCTATGGCAGCAACGATCCCGTAAACAACACCTGGAATCCGATTTATTATCAAGACCATACGCCCGTCAGGGAATATACCAGCATCACCGGACATGCCGTGCGTGCGATGTATCTGTTCTGCGGTATGGCCGATGTGGCTGCCTACATACCCGGCACAGGCTACCTGCCTACGCTCGAGACGATGTGGGATGATGTAGTAAGACGCAACATGTATATCACCGGCGGCATCGGCTCATCGCGACATAACGAGGGCTTCACCGCCGACTACGACCTGCCTAACAAGTCGGCATACTGCGAGACATGTGCCTCGATAGGCATGGTATATTGGAATCACCGCATGAATGAGTTCACTGGCGAAGGCCGCTATGCCGACGTGATGGAGCGTGCCATGTATAATGGAGTAATCTCTGGTATCAGCCTCGAGGGCGATAAATTCTTCTATGTCAATCCCCTCGAGTCTGACGGCGATCATCATCGTCAGGAGTGGTATGGCTGCGCATGCTGTCCAAGCAATGTGTGCAGGTTCATTCCTTCGCTCGGCAGCTACATCTACGGCACCTCGAAGGATGCGCTGTGGATAAATCTCTTCATCGGCAACGAGGCAACAATCAAAGATGGCAAGCGCGATTTGCGCGTGGCAATGGAGACTAATTATCCGTGGAAAGGGCACACCACCATCACGCTGAAAGACAAGACAAAGAAGGCTGTCAAGGTGAGAATACCCGGTTGGTGCAAGAAATACCAGTTGAAGGTGAACGGCAATGCTGTGGAGTGCACCCCAGTTAACGGCTATGCCTCCATTTCGCGACGCTGGAAGGCAGGCGATAAGATTGAGGTAGACTTCGATATGCCGGTAATGAAAATCGCTGCCGACGAGCGTGTGAAAGCCGACGAGGGCTGCCTGGCAGTGCAGCGAGGGCCAGTGGTGTATTGCGCTGAGCAAGCCGACAATACCAACGTCGACGATATCCGTCTGTCGGCAACCACATCGTTCAACACCATGTTCGATAGCACTCTGTTGGGCGGAGTGGTGAAGATATTCGGTTCTACGCAGAAGCGTGGTTTCACACTCATTCCTTATTATGCGTGGGACAACCGCGAGGCAGGTAAGATGAAGGTGTGGCTGCCACTGCTCGACGGCGAGAGCATACCCACCAACCAGCGGCAGACTTATCTGCCATGAGAGGTGAGAACGATAGGTATTGTAACAAACTGATAACCAACTCGTTATAAAAGAGCCTTTTTAATGCCGTTAAAGAGGCTCTTTAGTCGCAATTAAAGGCCCATTTAATGCCATTAAAGAGGCTCTTTACCAGCGGCAAGAGAATAAGTTGGAAATGAAGGCAAGTTTAGAAGCCTCTGCTTTCGTATGTGTTTATGACTGAAACAAGTAAATTGAAGAGCGAAAACAAGATTGTTCGTCTGCTGAAAGACTGGACACTGCCTGTGGCCATGGTAATGGGCACAGCGGTGTATCTTGTCTTTGCTTTCGTGCCTGCACTCGATGATGCCGCGCGCTTCTTCTCGCCTATCTTCGACCAGATAGTGCCGCTGTTCATGTTTGGTATCTTGTTCGTCACCTTCTGCAAGGTGGACTTCCACAAGATGCGGGCAGTGAAATGGCATGTGTGGATAGGACTTTTTCAGGTGATGTTCGTGGTTTTAATCGTGGCAATGATAATCCATTTCGGTATATCAGGGAGCAGTCTTATCCTGTGCGAGGCTGTCCTTGTGTGTATCATAGCGCCGTGTGCCGCCGCCGCACCAGTAGTGACACAGAAGCTTGGGGGCAATCTTGAGCAGATGACAACCTACACATTCCTCTCAAACTTCATCACCGCATTGCTCATCCCCATCTGTTTTCCGCTGATAGAGCCGTCGGAGGGAATCACTTTCGTGCCTGCCTTTCTGAAGATTTTGCGCGAGGTGTGCCTGGTGCTGGTGCTGCCGATGTTTCTTGCTTACATAGTGAAGCACACGATGAAGGGGCTGCATCGCCGCATCATAGGTGTGAAAGACTTGTCGTACTATCTGTGGGGGTGCTCGCTGATGATTGTCACGGGTGTGACGGTAAAGAACATATTCCACGCTGATACATCTGCCGCATTCCTGTTTGTCATCGCATTCTCAGGACTATTGCTTTGTATAATTCAGTTTGCTGTGGGCAGGTTTGTGGGGCATTATTTCGGTCATACGATGGAAGCAGGACAGGCACTCGGGCAGAAGAACACCGCCTTCGCCATCTGGATAGCATACACTTACTTGAGTCCGCTGTCGTCGGTAGGGCCAGGGTGTTACATCTTATGGCAGAACATCATCAACTCTGTTGAGATTTGGCAAACCTCACGTCGTGCAGAGCGAAAAGTTTGAGACGGGCAATATATCTGTAAAATGAAAAAAGCTCCCTGTGCATTATTGCAAAGGGAGCTTTTTCATTTCGTCGATTATCATCAAGAGAGAGATGCTAAAAGGCTGCCGGCAAACAAAAGTGCAAGTGCGTAAAGAGCGAGGACAACTATTGTGAGCACACCCATGAAGGTAACGAGTGCCTTCGTCTCGCTCACAGCCTTGTCGAGTTGCTGTTCGTCGCATTGCTCTACTGCTGGTTTCAGGGCTTTCACGATGCCGAACATCTTCATCAGCGGATAGATGTAGAGCGCCAATATGAAGATGCAATAGATGAACAGTCCAGCTGCTTGAGGGTACTCTCGGGCAAAGAATGGCAACGCGAGAATAGCCACTGCCACAAGTATGATGACAACCAAACCCACGATGGCAAGGAATTTAGTCCACTTGCGGATGCTAAGCAGGTTGACTTTCGACAATTCCGACACTTTCAGTTCGTTGGGCTCACCTGCCTGCCCAAGGCTTTCTTGATTAATGTAAGTTTCTTCCATAATACAAAATTTAAAGTTGATATATTTCCCTACAAAGATAGTGCAAACCGAGTGCAGAACAAAATAATTTTAATTATTTTTTATGCCGAGGCGCAGCCTATCTTCTTCAACCACGGTTGGAAAAGATAGTGCACGAGTTGTTGAGCGAAGCGAAAAAACCGAGTGAAGTACAAAGCAAAAAGAAATATTTTTTATTCTTCTCTCCGTTCGCTTTTCGGTTACCATCCTCGATGATAACGCCACGTTACGCATGGCGTTCGTTAATCCGCTGATCCTTTAATTTGTTCTTTTGCACAATAAAAGCGAAGCTTTTTAGTTATAAAATATATAGTGCCTACATAATTCTAAAAATTATAATTTCAAAAATCTAACAGAAATGAAAAAACTCTTTTTACTTCTTGCAGTGGCTGGGCTTTTCGCTGCCTGCCAGACAGAGAAGAAGGATGGTCTTTCGCAGGTAAACCGCAAGGACTTCCAAAGCGAAATCAATGGTAAGAAGGTAGATCTCTACACTCTTAAGAACGCAAACGGCATGGAGATGACCGTGACAAACTTTGGCGCTCACGTTGTTGAGCTGTTCGCCCCCGACCGTGATGGCAAATTTGCTGATGTAGTGCTTGGACACGACAAGCTCGACGAGTATGTTAACTTTGCAGGTGAGCGTTTCCTCGGTGCTACAATCGGACGCGTAGGAAACCGTATTGCAAATGGTAAGTTCACTCTCGACGGTGTGGAGTACACTCTTGATCAGAACAACGGAACGAACTGTCTGCACGGCGGCAACAACTCGCTCGACCTCGTGGTGTGGGATGCAGTGCAGGAAACACCGCAGAAGCTCGTGCTCACTTATCACTCTCCAGATATGGAGTGCGGATTCCCAGGCAACCTCGACATTACAATGACTTACGAGCTGACCGACGACAATGAGTTCGTGGTAACACATGAGGCTACTACCGACAAGAAGACTCCAGTGAACCTCACTCACCACTCATTCTTCAATCTGCATGGCAACTGCGAGGGCGACATCAACGACCATGTGCTCACACTGGCTGCTTCGAAGTTCACTCCTATCGACAGCGTGATGATTCCTACTGGCGTGCTTCAGGATGTTGAAGGCACACCAATGGACTTCCGCACACCTACTGCTATCGGTGAGCGCGTTGATGCTGACTTCGAACAGCTGAAGCTGGCTCGCGGATACGACCACAACTGGGTGCTCGACAAGGGACAGACAGCAGAGCCCGAACTTGCAGCAACAGTGTATGACCCCGTTAGCGGCCGCGTGATGGAGGTACTCACCACCGAACCGGGAATACAGTTCTACGGAGGTAACTTCATGGATGGCAGCAGCACAGGAAAGAAAGGCGTGAAGCACAACCACCGTGCATCGCTCGCACTCGAGACACAGCACTATCCCGATACTCCTAACCAGCCCAACTTCCCAACTATCAACCTTGAGCCAGGTCAGCAGTATCACCACGTGTGCATCTATAAGTTCTCAGCTAAATAAGAGTTGACAACACATCGGCCACATATTTTTATTAGTGGCATAATGAAAAAGGGGACATGGATTTTCACTTCCATGCCCCCTTCTTGTTTGTATCTTGCCTTTTAGAATCCGAAATAATTCTTCGCGTTGAAGTAAGAGATGTCTTTCACCATCTGCTCAATGCGCGGCATCTCGCTGGCCGGTATCTCGCCGTTCTCAACGTCGCGGCCGATGATGTTGCATAGTATGCGACGGAAATACTCGTGGCGCGGATACGAGAGGAACGACCTCGAGTCGGTGAGCATACCCACAAATCGTGAGAGCAGACCAAGCAGCGACAGTGCGTTGAGCTGTCGTTCGATGCCGTCTTTCTGATCGAGGAACCACCATCCCGAGCCCCACTGCATCTTCCCTGGTACGCTGCCGTCCTGGAAATTACCTAGCATCGTGGCAACAAGTTCATTGTCGCGAGGATTAAGGTTGTAAATAATGGTCTTGGCAAGGCTATGCTCAGAGTTCAGACGATCGAAGAAACGAGCCATTGCGCGACCGCTGTTCTGGTCGTCGATGGAGTCGTATCCAGTGTCAGGGCCAAGGTGTGAGAACATCAGTGCATTGTTGTTGCGAAGGGCACCATAGTGGAACTGTTGTACCCAGTTAGTCTCACCATCCATCATGGCAAACTCATAGAGCATTGCTGAGCGGAATTTCGACAAATCCTGCTCGCTGGGCTGGTCGCCTGTCATCACGCGGTCGAAGATACTTTCAATCTCTGTCTGTGTGTAGTCATCGGCATAGAACTTGTCGATGCCATGGTCGGAGAGTGAGCAGCCTTGTTCGGCAAAGAACTGATGACGAATGCGCAGCGCCTCAATGAGGTCGCGGAATGTCGTAATGTCTTTGTCGGCCACTGCTGCCAGACGGGCCACATACTGCTTGTAGGCTGTGGGATTCTCAATCTGCATAGCCTTATCGGGCCGCCATGCAGGGAGCATTTTTATCTCGAAACCGCTCTCGCGGGTCTGTTTATGATATTCAAGGCTGTCGACAGGGTCGTCGGTTGTGCATACCACCTCAACACCATAGCGGCGCATCAGTCCTCGTGCAGAGAAATCGGGTTGTGCTATCTTTTCATTGCACTCGTCGAATATCTCGCGGGCTGTCGATGGGTTGAGCACTTTATCTATGCCGAAGGCAGTCTTCAGTTCGAGGTGTGTCCAGTGGTATAGCGGATTACGGAAAGCATATTGCACGGTCTCAGCCCATTTCTCAAACTTCTCCCAGTCGCTGGCATCGCCTGTGATGTAATGCTCTGGCACACCGTTCGTGCGCATGGCACGCCACTTATAATGGTCACCGCCAAGCCACACCTCGGTGATTGAGCGGAAGCGATTATCCTCAGCAACCTCCTTCGGACTGAGATGACAATGATAGTCGATTATCGGCAAGCCGGCGGCACAATCGTGATAGAGATGCACAGCTGTGTCGTTGGTAAGCAGAAAGTCTTTGTCAAGAAACTGTTTCATCATTTGTTGATTTTACTGATTATATCTAACGACTGGCGGCACATGTCGGTGACATACTGCCAGTCAGCAGCGGCTACCTTATCTTTTGGGAACAGTTTCGAGCCCATGCCAACGCAGAAAGCCCCTGCCTTTATCCATGCCGAGAGGTTCTCTTCGGTAGGCTCCACACCGCCGGTGACCATAATTCTCGACCATGGCATCGGTGCCATCAGTCCTTTCACGAACTTCGGACCGAGCACATCGCCCGGGAACACCTTCACTATGTCGCATCCCAACTCCTGTGCTTGTCCCACCTCGCTAACGGTTCCGCAGCCGGGAGTGTATGGCACACCGCGCCTGTTACACACCTTTGCCACGTCGCTGTTGAGCAGCGGACCCACCACAAAGCAAGCTCCCATTTGTATGTATAGGGCAGCTGTGGGTGCATCAACCACGGAGCCGACGCCGAGTGCGAGGTCGGGACATTCATCTGCCGTGAAGCGCATCAGTTCGGCGAATACCTCGTGAGCCATATCGCCACGGTTGGTGAACTCGAATGCGCGCACTCCTCCGTCGTAGCATGCTTTCACTACGGCGCAGGCAACGGCTACATCTTTGTGATAAAACACGGGCACCATGCGCGTCTGTCCAATTTTGGTCAGTACGGCCAGTTTGTCAAATTTACTCATATAGTGTTTTTGTTATACCCATTTCAAGTCCGCGCAACTCTGCCAGTCCGCGCAGCCTGCCGATGCAGGAATAGCCGGGGTTGGTCTTCTTCTTCAGGTCGTCAATCATTTGATGTCCGTGATCGGGGCGAAGAACTATTCCCTCGCCGCGCTTCTGCTGAATCTCTACGAACGCCTTCATGACCTCATACATATCGACATCGCCCTCAAGATGATATGCCTCGTAGAAGTTTCCTTCCTCGTCGCGCTTTGTTGAGCGCAGGTGCACGAAGTGTATTCTGTCGGCAAACTGACGCATCATGGCAGCGCAGTCGTTGTCGGCGCTCACACCGAGCGATCCTGTGCAGAGGCACAACCCATTGGCCATGCTCGGCACAGCGTCGATAAGACGTTGGAAATCTTCGGCGTTGCTCATTATCCGCGGTAGTCCGAGAATCGACATAGGCGGGTCGTCGGGGTGGATAACGAGTTTCACTCCAGCCTCTTCAGCAGCGGGGCACACCTCGCTGAGGAAGTAAATGAGGTTCTTGCGCAGCTTGTCGGCCGATATGTCCTTATATCTGTCGAGCTCATGCTGGAATTGTTCAAGCGTGAAGCTCTCTTCCGAGCCGGGCAACCCTGCTATCATGTTTCTCACCAGTGTGTGCTTCTCCTCGTCGGTCATGCCTTCGAATCTCTTGCGGGCGCGTTCTTTCTCCTCGTCGCTGTAGTCGTTTTCTGCTCCCGGACGCTTTAGTATAAACAGGTCGAATGCGATGAAGGCAGCTCTTTCGAACCGCAGTGCTCGCGAGCCGTCGGGCATGAGGTAGGCCAGATCGGTGCGTGTCCAGTCGAGCACGGGCATGAAGTTGTAGGTGACAACCGTTATGCCGCATTTGCCCAGATTGCGCAACGACTCCTTGTAGTTGTCGATATATCTCTGGAAGTCACCCTCCTGTGTCTTTATATGCTCATGCACCGGCACGCTTTCCACAGCGCTCCAGGTGAGCCCGGCGCGCTCTATCTCTTCCTTGCGGCGCATAATCTCTTCCACTGTCCACACCTCGCCGTTGGGTATATGGTGTAGTGCTGTCACTACTCCTGTACAACCTGCCTGACGGATGTCGCTCAGACTGACTGGGTCGTTCGGGCCATACCAGCGGAACGACTGTATAGATAGCATTTTGCTCATATCGGTTTATTGCCTGTTGTGTGAATACTGTTTGATATTTTATATCGAGTACACGTTGAATCCTCCGTCGACCACAGCCACGGTGCCTGTCACGAATTGTGCAGCGTCGCTAATCAGGTAGTGTATCGTGCCGCACAGTTCTTCGGGCTGTCCCATGCGTCCCATCGGGGTCTGCTGTATGATATGCTCGCCGCGCGGTGTCCACGAGCCGTCGGGATTGGTGAGCAGTGTGCGGTTCTGGTTGGTGAGGAAGAATCCCGGTGCGATGGCATTAACGCGAATGTTCGGACTGAACTTCGTAGCCACCTCGGTTGCCATGTATGCTGTGAAATTACTCACCCCTGCCTTTGCTACGCCATATCCTGCCACTCTTGTGAGTGGGCGGAATGCCGACATCGACGAGAAGTTGACTATCGCGCCCTTGCCTGCCTCTACCATTGGACGGAGGAATACCTGTGTGGGCAGCACCGTGCCAACGAGGTTAAGGTTCAGCACTTTCTCGAAAGCCTCGGGACTCAGGTCGAAGAATGTGGCATCGGGGGCGATGGTTGCTCCGGGCATGTTGCCTCCGGCAGCGTTCAGCAGTACGTCAATGCGTCCGTAGCGCGCCAATATGTCCTCAAGATTCTTCTCCAGCGTGGCTTTGTTGAGCACGTCGGTAATGAGGAACATGGCATCGCCGCCCTCGTCTTCAATTTCTTTCACTCGCTCCAGGCCTTCCTCTTCACGACGGTCGAGAAGCACAATCTTTGCACCTTGCTGGGCCAGATATTTCGATATGGCATGGCCCAAGATGCCTGTTCCACCTGTAATAACTACAACGCGGTCATTGATGTCAAATAGGTTGTTCATTTATATACTTCGTTTTTTCACTTTTCACTTTTCGTTTTTACTTTCCCCCTCGGACTTGTCCTCGGACAGTGACCGCTGGTTCACTCCGACCGTAGGAAGGTTATCTCTGCACTCTTCCCGAAGCATCGCCTCCTGCCAGTGCCTCCACCTCGCCGACCGACATCAGGTTTACGTCGCCGGGTATGGTGTGCTTCAGTGCCGATGCTGCTACGGCAAACTCCAGAGCCTCACTCTGTGTGGGCTTCGTCAGCAGACCGTGTATCAGTCCCGCTGCAAAAGAGTCGCCGCCACCCACGCGGTCCACTATCGGCTCAATGTCGTAGCGCCGCGACACGTAGAACTCACTGCCGTTGTAAATCATCGCCTTCCATCCGTTGTGCGATGCTGAGAACGATTCGCGCAGCGTGCTGGCCACGTATTTGAATCCGAACTCATGAGCCATCTGCTCGAATATCGCCTTATAACCCTCGGCATCGGTCTTGCCATGTGCCACGTCGGCATCGGGGCGGAACCCCAGGCACAGCTCGGCATCCTCTTCGTTGCCGATGCACACATCCACATATTCCATCAGCGGGCGCATTATCGACTGTGCCTTCTCTGGCGTCCAAAGCTTCTTGCGGAAGTTCAGGTCGCACGACACCGTTGCGCCTTGGCGTTTTGCTGCCTTGCAGGCGAGGGCTACGAGAGTGGCGGCACGGTCGCTGATGGCAGGCGTGATACCTGTCCAGTGAAACCACCGGGCTCCATTCATTATCTTGTCGAAGTCGAAATCGTCGGCCTCCGCCTCGGCTATTGCCGAACCAGCACGGTCGTATATCACCTTGCTCGGGCGCATGGCAGAGCCCGTCTCGGCGAAGTAGATGCCCACGCGACTTCCGCCACGCACAATGCACGACGTGTCAACGCCGTATCGGCGCAGCGAATTCACGGCCGACTGTCCTATCTCGTTCTGCGGCAGTTTCGTCACATAAGCCACGTCGTGACCATAGTTTGCCAGACTCACAGCCACATTAGCCTCACCGCCACCGTAGATAGCGTCGAACGTGTCGGCCTGAACAAAACGGCGGTTACCTTGAGGCGATAGGCGCAGCATTATCTCCCCGAATGTTACTATGCGATTTTCCATTTATTATGTTTCTCAGTTTCTTACATCTCGCTACATCAAGCAAAATTACGTTTTTTTTCAATAATTGAAAAATAAATTCGGGAAAATATTGTGATTACAAACAAAAATATCAGCGAAACTGTCGAATAATATCAGCCTGCAGTATGAAATGGGTATTGAAAGCTCTTTTTCTTCAAAAAACACACACAAATAATTTTGCTAGCAAAATTTTCATTAACTGGGCACTTTATTGGCATTAAAGAGCCTCTTTATTCGAAATTTTGCTAGCAAAATT
>CACZRN010000080.1 GCA_902783625.1 uncultured Prevotellaceae bacterium | reverse complement strand
TTTTGCTAGCAAAATTTCGAGTGAAAGAAAATCCCTGCCTTACGTCCGCCCCTTATCAAGGGGCTCCAAATGCTAGCAAAATTTTTGACAAGCGATGCAGATGGGTAAAACGTTGCATTGATTAATAACTCAAGATAGCCCCACATTGTTATATTATGTAGTGCCCTCTCTGGATTTTGAGTGCAGCTATATAAACAATAAATCCCCTCGCAGTGGTGCGAAGGGATTCTTTGTTGTTGTGTGCTTTGTTTATCTTTCTATCCTCAACACCTGGTCGCAATAGTCAACCACGGCTGGGCGGTGAGTGATGAAGATTACCGTCTTGCGATTCTTCTCGAGTATGTTTCTTAACAGTGTACGTTCTGTTTCGGGGTCGAGAGCGCTTGTTGCCTCGTCGAACACCATTATCGACCTGTCTCTGAGGAGGGCTCTGGCGATGGCGATACGCTGTGCCTGTCCCTCGCTTAAGCCGCCTCCCGTCTCGCTGCAGGGCGTGTCGAGTCCCAGCGGCAGCTCGGCGACAAATTCCGCACAACTCGTGTTCAGTGCCTCGTACATCTCGCTTTCGGTGGCGTCGAGCTTGCCCAGTCGCAGGTTCTCGCGTATGGTGCCGCTCATAAGGGTGTTCCCTTGCGGCACGTAGACGAAGTTGCATCGCGTCAGTGGCGACAGTGGTTGCGAGTGCTGCTCGTTGTATATCTCCATTGTACCCTCCGACGGCTTCAGCAGTGCGAGCAATAGTCGCACGAGGGTTGTCTTTCCCGAGCCCGTCTCGCCGAGTATTGCCGTGCACGACCCGGGACGGAAATCGAAGTTGAGGTGGCTGATGACATCGCAGTCGCTGTCTTCATAGGCGTATGTCACGTCGTTGAGCCTGATTCCTGCGGGCGATTTTATCTCAATCGATTTACCCTGATCTTCGAGAGGAGTCTCCTCGAGCTCCATCAATCGTTCTGCTGCGGTGAAGACGGATACGAATGCCGGCACCAGTCGTGTGAGGTTGCGGGCAGGATTCTGTATGCGGTTGACGAGTTGCAGGAATGCCGTCATGCCACCAAACGTAAGTGTGTCTGCCGACATACGCAGCGCTGCCCAGAGGAAGGCGATAAGATATCCGAGCGAGAACCCGAAGTTGAGCACGAAGTTGGCAATCACCCTGAACATTGTGCGCTGCACCACATTCTCGCGCAGCCGGCTCTGTGTGTCCTCCAGACGGTCCACCATGATAGAGTCGCCCTCAAGCGATTTTATCAGCATGCGGTTCTGCACCGTCTCCTGAAGTACGCTCTGCACCTCGCTGTCGGAGTCGCGCACCTTGCGGGTAAGATGTCGCATGCGGTTCATGTAAATACGGCTGAACCCAATGAATATCGGCATTATCCCCACCACCACTATCGCCAGTATCTTGTCCATGCTGAAGAGATAGAAGAAAGCACCGAGGAACAGCGCCACCACCGATATGGTGTTGGGCAATGTCTCGGTGAGGAAGTTCACCACGGTGTTCACGTCGCCTTCGAGTCGGTTAATCACATCGCCCGAGTGCAGTCGCTCCCTGCCGTGCCATTCAGAGCGCAGTATCCGGTCGAGCATACGTTGCTGCATACGGTTCTGTGCTCTGATGCCGAGTATGTTTCTTATCCACACCGACGATATGTTGAGCGCGAAGTGGCACAGTATGAGCAGTCCCATCACAGCCACAGCCCAGTATATGTTTCCATCGATGTTGCCTGCTGCCACGTCGATGGCGCGCTTCACTGCCCACACCTGAGCGAGCGACACCGCCACCTCGGCAATGCCGATGGCAGCATTGAGCGTTGCCTGCAGGTAATTGCCGCGCCACGATTTCCATAGCCAACTCATTATGGTACGGCCACTGTATTTCGTCGTCTTTGGCTTGATATATTCTTTCAGGTTCATATCTTTTCCTCTTTTCTCACCTCTTGTCCACTCCCCACATCATCTTTTCGCGTAGTGTGGAGAAGAACCTCTTGTTGTGCTGTCGTAGTATGCGCGTCACGAATGGCGCTTTCCTCACTGTCAGCACCGTTCCCTCGAGCACCTTTTCCGACCGTCCGTCGATGGCAGCAAGGAAATTATGCGACCTCGACTCCACCGTGAGTGTCACCTCCGAGTCGTCGCTGATGACTATCGGGCGCACGTTGAGGCTGTGAGGTGCCACCGGCGTGAGGCATATTATTCCGCTGCGAGGCACAATGATTGGTCCGCCGTTCGACAGTGAGTAGGCTGTGGAGCCTGTGGGAGTGGATATTATCAGTCCGTCGGCCTGGTAGGTGACAAGATGTTCGCCGTTTATCTCAGCGCGGATGGATATCATCGAAGCATTGTCGCGCTTCAGGACAGCGATGTCGTTCAGAGCATAAGGACATGTGGAAAGCGGCAGCCCGTCGGTCTCGGCCATTATCATTGCATGCTCGTCGATGGCGTAGTTGTCGCGCCAGATATCGTCGAGCATCTGGTCGATTTCCGAAGGCATTGTCTGTGCGAGAAATCCCAGCCGTCCGGTATTCACTCCGATGATTGGTATCTGCTTACTCCCCACGTAGCTTTCAGCTTTCAGCAAGGTGCCGTCGCCGCCCATCGAAATCACGAAGTCGGCTTCGAAATCGCTGCCCTCGAACGATTGTGTGGCACAGCAGTCAACTCCTGTCACCTCGGTGAGGAACATCCTGAAATTGTTTTCGATGGACACCTGTGCACCTCTCGCCGATAGCGATGATAACAAACGTGCGGCAGATTCCGATTTCTTGGGTTGATAGTCGTTGCCGAAAATGGCAAAACGGAGGGCTTTATTTGGCATACTTTTCCTTTTTTTTATACTTTTCACATCTAAAATTCGGCGAAATAAATAACAATTATTATATTTGCGTCGTAATAACAATTGCAAAAATACATCTTTTCACTGATAAACAAGCAAAAAACCATGGCAAAAGTGTATGTTTTTCTTGCCGACGGCTTCGAAGATATAGAAGCATTGGCACCAGTCGACATCTTGCGCAGAGGCGGTCTCGACGTGACAACGGTTAGTGTGATGGAAACAGAGGAGGTTGTTTCTGCCCACGGTGTGACGGTACTCGCCGACAGTATTTTCTACGATGTCGCCGTCGATGGCGGCTTTGAGAGCCCCGACCTACTTATCCTCCCCGGTGGTATGCCAGGAGCCTCAAACCTCAGAGCCAGCGCTGTTCTTTGCGACTTGCTCATCGGTCAGGCCGAGAGCGGACGTCGCATTGCAGCCATCTGTGCCGCACCATACATACTCGGTGAACTTGGATTGCTTAAAGGACGCGATGCCACATGCTATCCGGGATTTGAGACTCATCTGAAAGGGGCGAACTACACTGCCGATCTGGTTACTACCGATGGCAATATAACCACCGGTCGTGGTCCTGCTGCCGCACTGCCGTTTGCCTACGAACTGCTGTCGTTCTTCGTCGATGCCGAGACGGTTGAGCAGATTAAGCAAGGCATGATCTACTCGCAGCTGATGGGGCAGTAGATGTTGTTAATAACTGCATTATGGACTATATAATCATTGTTGCCGGCGGACAGGGATTGCGCATGGGGTTGCCCATGCCCAAACAGTTTGCATTGGTTGCCGGTCGGCCTGTGCTCATGCACACTATCGCCCGTTTCCATGAGGCTGATCCTTCGCTCGGTATAATAGTGGTGTTGCCATCCGACCAGCACGACTATTGGACTGCGTTATGCCGCGAGCACGATTTCGGCATTGAGCATGTCGTGGTTGACGGTGGCGAAACGCGTTTCCACTCGTCGCTAAACGGACTGAATGCCATTCCCGCAGATGCCGACGGTGTTGTAGGCATCCACGACGGAGTGCGTCCGTTCGTCACGGTAGAGGTTATCCGTCGCTGCTATGATGAGGCGCGCAGAGTGGGCGCGGTGATACCCGTAGTGCCTGTTGTCGATACACTGCGTCTTGCAGATGCCGACGGCAATAGTCACAACGTCGACCGTAGCTCGTTCCGTGCTGTGCAGACACCGCAAGTGTTCAACATCGCCTTGCTGAGGAAGGCTTTCATGCAGCCGTGGCGACCCGAGTTCACCGACGATGCATCGGTAGTTGAAAGTATTGGAGTGAAGGTGGAGATGGTTGAAGGCAACCGTGAGAATATAAAGCTGACTACTCCGCTCGACATGCTCGTAGCAGAGCAGTTGGCAATCAGCGACAACTAATGCATAATGAATAATGCATAATGAATAATATGACTCAAAACAGAAATTTCGTTAATCTGTTCGCTCGAGCTTGCTCGCTCCTATGAGCGTAGCGAGTCTGGAGTCATCGGCTTGCCGCTTTTACAAAGCGCAAAGCGCGACTAAAAGAATCCGTTAATCTGTTAATACGTTAATCCGTTAATCTGTTAAAGTTGACCGACATTCTCTCTCAAGACCTGAAATACCTGCCCGGGGTAGGTCCTGTGCGCAAGGAGATACTGAGCAAAGAGCTCGGTATCACCACATGGCGCGACCTGCTCGAATATTATCCTTATAAATATATCGACCGTACACACATTTTCTCCATCGACGAACTCGAGGGTGAGATGCCCTATGTGCAGTTGAAAGGGCGCATCTTGAGTTTCGAGGAGGTGGCGATGGGCGCACGGAAGAAGCGTGTGATAGCCCATTTCAGCGACGGTCACGGCGTGATCGACCTGGTGTGGTTCAACGGCACGAAGTATGTGTATAAGAACTATTCAACCGGCATCGACTATATTGTCTTCGGCAAACCAACCCTCTATGGCAGCCGCTATCAGATAGTGCATCCCGAGATTGACAAGGTAAGCGAACTTTCGCTCAACGACATGGGCATGCAGCCATATTATTCCACCACCGAGAAAATGAAGAAGCGCGGGCTCACCTCGCGCAGCATAGAGCGCATAGTGAAGTCGCTGCTTGAGCGACTGTCGGCACCTCTTGCTGAGACGTTGCCCGACTATGTCACCCAACCGCTCCACCTGATGTCGCGCGACGCCGCCATGCGTGCCATTCACTATCCGAAGACACCCGACGAGATGAGCCGCGCACGGTTCCGACTGAAGTTCGAAGAGCTGTTCTACGTGCAGATGAACATACTGCGCTATGCCTCGGATCACCGTCGCAAATACCGCGGTTACATATTCCAGCAGGTGGGAAGCGTGTTCAACGATTTCTACTACCACCACCTGCCTTTCCAGCTCACCGGGGCTCAGAAACGCGTGATGAAAGAGATACGAGCCGACATGAAGTCGGGCCGACAGATGAACAGACTGCTCCAGGGCGACGTGGGTTCGGGTAAAACACTCGTGGCACTGATGGCGATGCTCATAGCCATTGGCAACGGCTATCAGGCCTGCATAATGGCCCCGACCGAGATACTTGCTGAGCAACACCTCGCCACCCTGCGCGAGTTCCTCGGCGACATGCCCGTCAGGGTGGAACTCTTGACGGGAGTAGTAAAGGGTAAACGTCGCGCACAGGTGCTCAGCGACCTCGCCTCAGGACAGGTGAACATCCTCGTGGGCACCCACGCTGTGATAGAAGAGCCAGTGGTGTTTGCAAATCTGGGACTGGCAGTCATCGACGAACAGCACCGCTTTGGAGTGGAGCAGCGCTCGCGGTTGTGGACGAAGAACGTGAATCCTCCCCACATCCTCGTCATGACGGCAACGCCCATACCCCGCACGCTCGCCATGACAATCTACGGCGACCTCGACGTCAGCGTCATCGATGAGCTGCCGCCAGGACGCAAACCCATACAGACCATCCATAAATACGACAGTCAGACCACAAGCCTATATGCCGGCATACGGCAGCAGATAAACCAAGGGCGGCAGGCATACATCGTCTTCCCGCTGATAAAAGAGAGCGAGAAAATCGACCTTAGAAACCTCGAGGAAGGGTTCGAGGTGTTGCGTCGCGCATTCCCCGAGTTCAGTTTGAGCAAGGTGCATGGCAAGATGAAGTCAGCTGACAAGGATGCCGAGATGCAGAAGTTTGTGAGTGGCGAGACCCAGATGCTCGTCTCCACCACTGTGATAGAGGTGGGCGTGAATGTACCCAACGCCTCGGTGATGGTCATCCTCGATGCCCAGCGCTTCGGACTATCGCAGCTTCATCAGCTCAGAGGGCGCGTGGGCCGCGGTGCAGATCAGAGTTTCTGTCTGCTTGTCACCCCTGTGGAGCTGAGCAGCGACACGCGACGGAGAATAGACATCATGTGCTCTACCAACGATGGATTCGAGATTGCCGAGGCCGACCTGAAGCTTCGTGGGCCGGGTGACCTTGAGGGAACACAGCAAAGCGGAATGGCATTCGACCTGCGCATAGCCGACATAGCACGCGACGGACAAATAGTGCAGCTCGCACGCGATGAGGCACAGAAGATTATCGACGACGATCCCCTCTGCGAGAGTCCGCGGCATGCGCTGATATGGAACCGACTGAGAGAACTCAGAAAAACAAATATCAACTGGGCTGCAATAAGTTAGGTGCAAGATAAATAATCGGCGACCCGAATTCCGCTGACATCTCTTTCCCATTGAGTTCTATCTCAAACGTTTTTGGGGGTAGTAGATTTTATAATCGTGTTATTGCCCAGATTTTATAATAAAAAAATAAACGAGCGCCATACCGCTTCAGCAGAGTATGGCGCTCGTCGCGTATAAAACAATATAAAATGGTTTGGCGGAAGATATGCCTTCCGCAACAACTTGCCAAGTTATAGTTTCTTAGCCAGCCAACGGATGACAATAAAGCCTCCGATAATCTGAAGCAGCATGCCTGGAATACCGATACGGAAGTCCTGGAAACCTGCGACAAACGATCCGATAAGCAATGACTCTGCCAGACAACCTACGATCTGTGAACCCAGCACGACGAGCAGGAGCAGTGGAATGCTCACCTTATGATAGCGTTTTGCTGCCCATGCCGCAGCTAATGCCAGCAGCGACGACTTGATGAGGATGGCAGGTAAGGCTGCTGTTGCAGGCATGCCGAAAAGCAGACTGTTCACCAATGGTGAGGCAAAAGCCACCAGCAGACCCAGTTGCCAACCGTATAGCCATGCCCCTACGAGGGTGAAGAAATAGATGGGAAGCCACGTCTGACCACCGTTGGGTACGAGATGGCATAGTTGTGGCAGCAGGATGTTACCGATAGTAAAGATGGCTGCAAAGAGCAGCGTGCGGCCCTCACTTACAGAGAGCGTGCGGAAGATTGTTGCTTCTTGTTTCATAATGTTGTTGATGTGTTATATTTTTTTATTTCTATATTTCTAATTTATAAACTGTTTTCGATGGTCCTGCCGATGGATTTAGCTACTACGTTTAACCTCTTCAAAATGTTTGCGCAGCAGACTTTCCACTCCTTTGGCATCAGTGGCAGATGCTACTATTTGCTCCAGCGGGCAGCGATTGTCGCCTTCAGGTATGACGATGGCATCAACCAGTGTGCCGTAGGTGTAGTCGATGTGATTGTTATCGAGTAGCGGCAGCGCTTGGCGACTGAGTATTTCTGCATACAGACACTTTACACCACCGAGGATGATGAGTCCCGCCGCGGCCTTACCTATTACCTTGTCAGCCACGCGTGCCCCTTGCAAACGCTCCGGCTCGTTGTCGAGCAGGAAGATAAGGTCGCGCACACCTTTCCGGTTGTAGCTGGTTACCTCGCCCTTACTGTCTTCAACAACAAGTGAGCATCCTGTCTGATGAAGCAAGTGGGCGAGCTGTCGCATGTTGTCTGTCATATATCTGTTGTCACGATGCATGAGATGCTGATGCCTGTGTAGTCGTATGTTTAGAATTCGATGTTAACTCCTCCCATAAACGTCGCCAGTGGCAGGGGGTATCCAGCGAGGATTTCATAGTGCTCACACAAGAGGTTCTCACCGCGTACCCAGAGCTTTAATTTGTCGATAGGACTGTATGCCACCGTAGCATTCACGAGTGTAAAAGTCTGCATCGGGTTATCGGCACTGCCGGTATAGAGATTACTTACATGTTGTGTGGTGGCATTGACGCTAAACCGTCCCTGATGCCAGCGCACGCCCAGGCAATCAATATATTCGGGTGTGCCTGTCTGCTTCTTGCTTTCCTGCTGATGAATGTAGCTGTGGTTTGCATGAATGCTTACATGTGGAGTGATGTTGTACGATGCCTGTAGTTCGTAGCCTGCATTCTCGAACGCACCTGTATTAATGCGTCCCGGCTTGCCGTCGGGTTTCACACCAGTGCCGACAAGATTATCGGCCTTAAGATAAAACACGTTGGCTTTGTAGCTGAATGGTCCGATGATCTGCTGCCATGATATCTCATAGTTCCACAGCCGCTCGGCTTTGAGTTCGATGTTACCATTGGTTCCGTAGAAATAGAGTTCCATCATCGATGGATTTCGGAATCCTTTTGCGGCAGTCAGTTTCAGTTGTCCGTTGTCAGCAGGTCGTGCCACGATACCAAACTGCGGCACCCATTCGCCGCCGGAGATATTCTGCCAGTCGTAGCGCAGTCCGGCGTCAGCGGTAAGCCATGAGGCGATGTCCTGACGGAAATCCACGTAGCCTGCCCATTCGTTGCGATAGCTCTTGCCTGTGCCTGCCATATAGTTGGTAGGGATGACCGAGCCGTCGGCACGGCTGGTGTTATAAGCATAACCATAGATGTGCTGATAGTCGGCACCGAGCGTCAGGTGATTGCCCTTGAAGAGTTGGAGAGTCTCATAGAACGAAACACCCGTGAGAGCATCCTTTGAGCGGAACAGATTGGCACGTGGCTGATTGTTGTTGGAGTTAGGCCCGTATCCGTCGTTAATCTTGTGCCTACCGAAGTTTGTGTATATCATCACTGCCCCGTCGAGACCATTGAAGTGGTTGTTCACTGACGCATTCACCACACCGCGTGTGATATACTGGTCAGCCTCGAGCAGTTCGCTTCCCACGGCACCAGGATTTGACGCGTTGAAATGTGTTACGTCGGCAGACATGCGTACGTCCCAGTTTTCATTGATGTCATATCCGAGATTGACATATCCACCGTACTGCTCAAAGCCCATGTGTGGTCGATGATTGTCGGAACGGCCATATTGTGCCGCCACCGTGCTCGAGAATTTGCCTTGTCTCACTTGGTTGCTGGCCTCTGCCTGTATCGTTCCGTAGCTTCCCGCGCCAAGGTTCATCGAGGTGCGCACACCGTCGGCGTGCATCTTGCGCGTCACGATATTCACCACACCTCCCATAGCATTCGAGCCATACAGCACCGAGGCGGGACCGCTGACCACTTCCACACGGTCGGCCATCATCGTCTGGTAGGCATCTCCAATGGGATGGTCGAAAATGTTCGCATACTGCGGATGTCCGTCGATGAGCACCAACACACGTGAGCCCCCGGCTAGTCCGCGCAGATTAAATGTGCCGGTACCGCCGCCACTCACACCATATCCCATCATTCCACGCGAACTGATAAACAGCCCGGGGATCTCCTGTGTCAGTGTCGGCAATATCGACGACTGGAAATTCTCTGTCAGTACGTTGCGCCCGACCACGGTCACATTCATGGGAAGATGGTTCAGATTGGTGGCATGACGAGTACCCGTCACCACAACCTCATTAATGTCCTTGCCGGTCACGATGGTCGTGTCGGCTTCGGCAGCATTAATGCTAACCTCTGTCAGCAGTCCTAACAGCAGGACAAGAACTGACTTTTTCCCCCTAAAATACATCTAGTCTAATTTTTTTGTATCACTCACAACGCAGCCGGACTACATCCTCATGGTCGGACAGTCAACGTCAATAGAATCTATTGCCGTCGCATGTTCCTCCTTAGAAATCACCTTAAGCATCCTCACGCTTGGGATGGCATGACTACGAACGTGTGCGATGAGTTAGAGAATATTATGGCATATTATCGTGTCTTCCGACACTATGCCCGATCATTGTCAACGCAAGCGTCAACCTATTGCCTGCCTTCGTGCAGACTTTTCACTCTACAAAAATACGAAAGAAAACTGAAATGACAAATAATCAATAGAAAATATCTGCCGTGAGAGGTTGTTTTTCCGTTTTCAGATGTCTCTTTCTCGTTTGCAAGACTTCCGTGTTATCTCAACATGAAAAATCGGTAACAGAAAATTTTGCTAGCAAAATTTTCATTAACTGGGCACTTTATTGGCATTAAAGAGCCTCTTTATTCGAAATTTTGCTAGCAAAATTTTCGGAAGGCAATTCTGTAGGATATAAATGCATGCTAAAATGAGGGCGATAAAAGGTATTGCGTCACTTGATAAATCTGTATATCGACACTCTATTTTTAATAAACATAATAGGTAACAGCAGGTTCGGAATGTAGTAATTGCGTTTGCCAAGGCATTAATAATAAAAAGTGTATAAAAGTCTTTAACACTATATGATAATCATAGCAAAGTGTTAAAAAATGCAGAAAAAATTGATATAGAGCAACATTTTCGGGCTTTTTTCGTTAGTTTTGCAGAGTATTTTATCGGAGAATGGGCTTTTTTCGTGTGCCCATATCTGTTTTTTGTGGGGAAATCGACAGATTTCAACACTAATTTAATATTGAGATTTATGAGGATAAAAAGAATATTAGCTACAATTGCAACAATAGCACTCGGCGGCCTTGCTGCCCAGCACGCATCGGCTCAGGACCTGTTGGCCCGCCAAGCACCTATCGACAGAAAGATGAAAGCCGTTGACACACTGGTGCTGCAGAGCATACTCGACCGCGAAAACGGTATGATTCCGTCGTCGGACCTCTATGCCGAGTGGGAAAATTCCAAAGTACATAATCGTCAGGCATCAATCCCCGACAACTTCACTATCGACCTCCGCGAATTCTCAATGCCAACCGTCAGCCGTGTTGTGACGAGCAACTACGGACCACGTTGGGGCAGGACTCACGAAGGACTCGATATTAAGGTTTACACCGGCGACACCATCCGCGCGGCATTCCCCGGAAAGGTGCGCATAGTGAAGTACGACCGTGGCTACGGCCGGTATATCGTCATCCGCCACGAGAACGGCCTTGAGACCGTCTATGGACACCTCTCGCGACAACTCGTCCGTGAGGAGCAGGACGTGGTATCGGGCGAGCCTATCGGACTCGGTGGCAGCACCGGCGTGAGCACAGGATCGCACCTCCACTTCGAGACACTGCTCAATGGTGTGCCAATCAACCCGGCTCTGCTGTTCGACTTCCGTGCGCAAGACGTGACAGGCGACTTCTATACCTACAACCGCGACACCTATCGCAGCGAGTCGAGCTATGCTACACGCGAGCGTGGAAAGATTGGTAACGGCGGCTACACACGCGAAGAGGTGCAAGGCTCCAATGCCACATACACACCGGTGAAGCAGGAAGCCCCCGCACGGCGCACACAGTATCATAAGGTGAAGAAAGGCGAGACACTCTCGTCGATAGCAAGAAAGCACGGCACAACCGTGAAGAAGCTCTGTTCGCTCAACCACCTCGGCAAGAAGACAAAGGTAAGAGTGGGGCAGATAATAAGATACTCTTGATTTAAAAGGAATTATTTGTTATAATAAATTGGATTACAGGGCAATAGGAATGGTATTTCTGTTGCCTTTCTTTTTAATTTAACGGTTATGCGAAATAAGAAAGCCATCCTCATGTCCATGCTGTTTTTGGCCCTCAATGCCACTGCCGCCGACAAACTGACATCGCACGTCAACCCATTCATGGGTACTGCCACTCTGTGGGAGCCCGCCGACTTGGGTTACACTCGTACCGAGACAAAGCGCGCTTGGGGTGCCGAGGTGTTCCCCGGAGCAACACTGCCAAACGCCATGGTGCAGCTGACACCCGTCACCATGTATCGCTCAGGGTCGGGCTATCAGTATGAAGACCGCCAGATCTACGGCTTCGCCCACACCAGCAAGGGCCACTGGAACCTGCTCCACCTGTCGATGTTGCCCGCAACGGGACTGTTCTATCCCGACAACTTTTGCTCGTTCTTCACCCACGAGCGTGAGTCGGCAAGCCCGGGATACTATCAGGTATTCCTCGAGCGTTACAATGTGAACGCCGAGCTGACGAGCACGCTGCGCTGCGGATATCATCGCTACACATATACCAAGGATGGCGACAAGAAACTTATTGTCGATATAACACGCTCGAACAACAACCCCCGTCGCTGGGAGATAGAGAAGAGCGGAGAGCGCAGTTTCGAAGGCTATCAGGACGGTGAGGGGCGCATATATTTCCATGTAGAGACGAGCCACAAGGTGGAGAGTGTTGAGATACGCCGTGACCACCGCCATACCATCGCTGTGGTGAGCTTCGTCGATGATGGCTCCGACAATACGCTGGAGTTGAAGGTAGGATGCTCGTTCGTGAGTATAGAGAATGCCAAGGAGAATCTTGCCAAGGAGATTGGCGAGGCATCGTTTGACGAGATCCGCAGTAAGGCAGACGCCACATGGGAAGACCTGCTCAGCCATATCGAGGTGAGCGGTGGCAGCGACCGCGATCGCGACATGTTCTACACCACACTCTACCGCTCGTTTATGTGGCCGGCACTGCGCAGCGACTGCAACGGTCAGTATATCGACGCCCGCCGCGATGTGCAGAAGGCTGATTTCCGCTACTATACCGACCCGTCGTTCTGGGACACCTACCGCAACGACCTCATCCTCATAGGTATGATAACACCCGACGTGGCTTGCGATATCGTGAAGTCGATCTGCGACCGTGGTAACAAAACGGGAGGCTACATGCCCACCTTCTTCCATGGCGACCATGCCTCGGCATTCGTTTCAGGACTTTGGACGCGCGGCATACGAGACTATGATGTCGCTCTCGCCTATCAGCTCATGCTGAAGAATGCCACTGTGGCAGGGCGGCGCGGACGACCGTTCATCGACGAATACATGCGTCAGGGATGGATAGCCGAGAAAGACACTACCAACGTGCCCACGTGGGACGAGTATAAAGCCTCGGTGACCAAGACAGTGGAATATGCCTACGACGACTATGCAGTGGCGCAGATTGCCAAAGCCCTGGGCGATAAGGAGAACTACAAACTGATGATGAAGCGGTCGCAGAACTATAAAAACCTCTTCGACCCATCTACCGGCTTCTGGCGCGGAAAGACTGCCAATGGCGAGTGGATAAAAGACTTCGATCCCTACTACCCATATTATGCCTACATGTATCGCGAGGCCAATGCATGGCAGTCGCTGTTCTTTGCTCCCCACGACCCTGCGGGCATGGTGGCACTCTATCCGTCTTACGATGCTGTGGACAAGAAACTCGACTCACTCTTCAGCGAGCCGTGGCGGGGATATGAGGCGTGGAATCTCACTGGATTCCTTGGCAACTACTGCCACGGCAATCAGCCCGACCACAACGTGCCGTTCACATATTATTTCATTGGCAAGCAGGAGAAGAGCCAGGCTGTATTAAACAAGCTCATGCGCGACTACTACGGTATGGGCCGCGAGGGCCTTGCCTATGCAGGTATGGACGATTCGGGCGAGATGTCGGCATGGTTCGTGTTAAACGCCATAGGCATCTACACCTATTCTCCCGCCGACCCTGAGTATATCGTGTCGGTGCCACTGTTCCGAAATATCAAGTTTACCCTCGGTGGCACAGGAAAGACATTTACCATACAGCACGAAGGCGACGGCCTGCGCATAAAACGCATCACTGTGGGCGGAAAGCAATTGAAAGGCTACTTTGTCGGGCATCAGCAACTTGCCGATGCAGGCAACATGACAATCGAGACGGAGTAAAGGCATAGGCGTGATATTATCATGTCGGCCTTCGAAACAAGTTATAGGTAATCATCGGAAAGAACATAATAAGAGTAAAAATTAAACTATGAAGCGGTTTTTGATATCGATATCGCTGGTGATGACGAGTTGCCTCTTCGTCTATGCCGAAGAAGGCCCGTTGCGTCTGGCTGTGGCAGGTGTCACTCATGGACATCTGTGGGAAGTAGTGAGTCGCATGAATCGTGGCGACTTCAAGATAGTTGGTGTGGCAGAGCCACGCGACGAGTATCGCACGAACAACGAGTTGGCGCGACGTCTCGACGCCAGTCTGTTCTATGCCGACCTTGGGAAGATGCTCGACGAGACGAAGCCCGAGGTGGTGGTGGCCTACGGAAGCATCTATGACCATCTGGCAGTGGTGGAAGCGTGTGCGCCTCGCGGCGTTCATGTGATGGTGGAGAAACCGCTCGCAGTGAGTTACAAGGCTGCGCAGCGAATGGAGAAGCTTGCCAAGAAATATGGCATCATGGTGCTCACAAACTACGAGACCACTTGGTACAGCACCAACCAGTATGCCCGCAGATTGATAAATGAAGGGAAGATAGGCACGCCACGGCGCATAAACATCTACGACGGTCATCAGGGACCGAAGGAAATAGGCTGCGGACCCATGTTCCTGGAATGGCTCACCGACCCTGTGCTGAATGGCGGAGGAGCAGTAGTTGACTTCGGATGCTATGGTGCCAACCTTGCGACATGGTTGCTTAATGGTCAGCAGCCGCTCAGCGTGTATGCCGTGCTTAAGCAGCATAAGCCGGCAGTTTATCCTCGTGTCGATGACGATGCCACTATCGTGGTGGAGTATCCTGGCTGCACGGTGCAGATAATGGCATCGTGGTGCTGGCCCGAGAATCGCAAGGATATGTATGTATATGGCTTAAAAGGCAGCATATTCCAGTTTACCCCCACGCAGATGGAGACACGTATCGATGGAAACAACAGTGGGCGTTTTGAGGCTCCGCAATTGTCTGCGCCCTATAACGATTCGTTCCGTTTCCTCCGTGCCGTGGTGCGTGGCGAGATAACCCTGCCGCCATACGATCTTAGCTCGCTGGAGAACAATATGATGGTTGTGCGCATACTCGATGCCGCACGACGCAGTGCGCGGACTGGGCGTCCTGTTAAGTTCTGAACGTAAATAGAATCCCTGACATCCGCAAATTAAATAATTGAAAAACATACAGCCTAAAGATTTTCTTATATACTTATGAAAAGGCATTTTTTATTATCTGTGTTTGTATGTGGCGCACTCTCTGCCCTCTCTCAAGAACAAAGAGATTTCCATGTGATAGGTGTTTCGCGGTTTGTTCCCGAGCATTCCTTGACATTATGGTACGACAAACCTGCTACGCTTACCCATGCCGAGAATATCTGGATGGAGTATTCGCTGCCGATTGGAAACGGACAGTTGGGTGCATGCCTTTTCGGAGGTATTGCCAAGGACGAGATACAGTTCAACGAGAAGACGCTCTGGACGGGTGGCCCCAACGACATGGGTGAATACGGACAGTATAAGAACTTCGGTTCTGTCTTCGTCGAAGATCTGTCTGGCGATGTAGGATATACCGAGGGCGACGGAGCCCGCGACTATGTGCGATTCCTCGACCTGGAAGCGGGCATAGGCGGTGTCGACTATAGAAGTATGGCGACGAAATACTCACGTCGCTTCCTTTCGTCGTATCCCGATAGAGCTATTGTCGCTTTGTACAAGGCAAGTGGAAAGAAGAAGCTTCATCTTCGTTTCTCGATGATACCTGGCGACGATCTTGGCGTCGATGCCGTCAGTTATGGTGACGACGGCTCGGGAACTTTCGATGGACGACTCACCACTGTTTCCTTCGCGGCTCGGTTCCAGATTGTTCCCACAGGGCGGAAGGCCGTGATAAAAAGGACCAGTGAAGGCATTGAAGTTTCCGGTACCGACGAAGTGAAACTCGTGTTGGTCGGTGCAACCAATTTCGATATCACCAGGCCGTCGTGCATATCGCCCACGATGGACGTCGTGGCAGAGGTGAAGAGCAGAGTGAACAACGTGTTGTCGAAGCCATGGAAGGCCATACTGCGCGACCATTGCGCCGACTTCAGTCCTTTCATGCAGAGAGTCGACCTGCAGCTGGGCAATGCCTCGTCTGCTCTGCCGACGGACAGACTGATAGATTTCTATAATGACGATAAGAAGAACCAGTCAGGTAAGGAACCCGAGTCGCTGTTCCTCGAACAGTTGTATTTCGCCTACGGTCGTTATCTTGAGATCAGCAGCAGCCGTGGGGTAGACTTGCCGAACAATCTGCAGGGAATATGGAACAACCTCAGCCATGCTCCCTGGAACTCCGACATCCACAGCAATATAAACGTGCAGATGAACTACTGGCCGGCCGAACCCACCAACCTGTCAGAGACGCACCTGTGCTATCTGAACTATATCATTACCATGGCCCAGCGCGACAACTGGAAACAGGCCGCCCGCAGCTATGCCGGTACTGCTGCAGGCTGGACATGCTTCACAGAGAACAATATCTTCGGAGGCATGGGTACGTGGGGCTCCAACTATTTTGTTGCCAACGTGTGGTATTGCAGCCATCTGTGGCAACACTATCGCTATACTCTCGATCGCGACTTCCTCTACCGTGCCTTCCCCGTTATGTGGGACTGTGCTGCGTTTTGGATGGAACGACTGATTGCCGACCGCGGATGTCCCGAACTGTCCATACAACCCGACGGAAGCTATGTGGCACCCGACGAGTTCTCCCCGGAACAAGGCGACCATAACACTGAAGACGGTACGGCACATGCACAGCAGCTCATCTATGCTCATTTCAAGAGCGTGCGCCAGTGCATCGACATCTTAGGGCTGCAGACTTGCGGACTGACCCAGGCCGACGTGGCCCGACTCGACGATTATCTGGGTAAAACCGACCAAGGCCTCCATACCGAGGTCTATACTGCCAACGCTGCGAAGAATGCCGCTTGGACCAATCCCCGCAACGGAGTGAAAAAGGGAGAGGAGATACTGCGCGAGTGGAAATATGCCACCTACGACGTAAGCAACGACCCCAGCCACCGCCACCTGAGTCACATGATGGCCCTCTATCCACTTAGCGAGATCGGACCATCGAGTCCGTACATGCAGCCGGTTATCAATTCTCTGAAACTCCGTGGCGACGAGGCCACGGGATGGTCGATGGGGTGGAAGGTGAATCTGTGGGCACGTGCTCAGGATGGCAATCATGCTCACGTCATCCTTCATTATGCTTTGATGCATTCCTCCGGCTATAACGTCGACTACTCCCCCCAGCAGCGGCAAGGACGTGTCTATTATAATCTCTTCGACGCGCATCCCCCCTTCCAGATCGACGGCAACTTCGGTGTCTGCGCCGGTATAGCAGAGATGCTCCTTCAGAGCCACACCGACACCTTGCAGCTCCTGCCTGCCCTGCCCGACGTGTGGGCCTCGGGACATGTAAAGGGACTGCGTGCTGTGGGAAACTTCGAAGTGGATGAGCAGTGGGAGAACGGCCGGCTGAAGTGTGCTGCCATACGTAGCGATTCAGGCGAGCCGTGCGTTATAAGATACCCAGGTATTTCATCTTTTGAGATTAAGGAAAAGGGTGGGAGAAGAGTATCTTTCCAGAGCGACGGTAAAAACATCATCTCCTTCCCGACAGAAAAAGGCAAAACGTATATCATAAAGTAAAAACAATCTTAGAAATAAGACTATGAAAACAAAGTTCCTCATTCTCTCCCTTCTCTTGACAATGGCTCTTACGACAGAAGGGAAACAAAATCGCCCCGACATCTTCAAGCCTTATGCCAGCACAGACCTTCGTATGTCAGCTGTGCCAATAGTTGTCAACGATCCGTATTTCTCCATCTGGTCGCCCTATGACAAACTCACCGATGGCACCACCCGTCACTGGACCGGACGCGAGAAACCACTCTTGGGCCTGTTGCGCGTGGATGGAAAGGTGTATCGTTTCCTGGGAACTCAACAAGAGCACATCCTCACTTCCATTGCTCCTATGGCCAACGAAGCCCGATGGCAAGGCATGGCCACCTACAGCGAACCCGCTGAAGGCTGGCAAAAGGAGAATTTCGACGCGACAGGATGGAAGAAGGAATGGGCCGGATGGGGCAACAGTCACATGTATGTGGGAACAGACTGGACACAGACCCCTGGCGATGTATATGTGCGGCGAGAGGTTTTTCTTACAGCAGAGCAAATCAGAGAAGACCTCTATCTGAAATATTCGCATGATGATGTCTTTGAGTTATATGTGAATGGCAACGAGGTGGTAAACACCGGTAACACATGGAAGGACAATGTCGTCAAGCGCCTCAATGCATCAGAGAAAGCTTATTTCCATGAGGGCAAAAACATCATTGCCATGCATTGCCACAACACAATCGGCGGTCAGTATGCCGACTTTGGCCTCTATTATAATGTCCGGCCCGACACGCCTGTCGCTGAGGCTGCGAAACAAAAGAGCATCGATGTGCTGGCCACAAATACCTATGCCACTTTCGTCTGCGGACCTGTGGAACTGGATGTCGTCTTCACCGCTCCCATGTGGATCGCCGACTACGACCTGCTGTCCGTGCCCGTGAACTATATCTCCTACCAAGTTCGTTCCATCGACGGCAAGGAGCACAGTGTACAGTTCTTCCTTGGCACCACACCGCTGCAGGGCGTGAACAACGAGTCGCAGCCTACTGTCAGCTCTGTAGGTATGCAAGACGGGGTGAAGTATGTGCGCACCGGCACTATCGAGCAACCAGTCCTTGCCAAGAGCAACGACGACATCTGCATCGACTGGGGTTATTTCTATCTCCCCGCCATCAACGGTGAGGTGGCGCTGACCAGATGTGGCGAGGCCGAATCGTTCTTTACAAAGACAGGAAAACTGCCGGCATCAGCCACCACTGTCCTTGCATACAAGCCTGGCGACATGCCCGATTTGGCATTTGTCAACGATATGGGAAAGGTGAAGACTTACAGCAGTTTCGCATTGGTGGGATACGACGAGGTGTGGGACATAGAATACATGTACAAACACTATAAGGCCTACTGGGCTCATGAGGGACAGACAAACATCTTCGAGGCCTTCAGGAACATGGAGAAGAATTATTCATCTGTCATGGCTCTCTGCCGTAGTCTTGACAAAACCATCTACGACGATGGCATGGCAGCAGGTGGAAAGGAGTATGCTGAGTTGCTGAGCGGTTCTTACCGTCATGTCATGGCTGGACATAAATTGTTCCGCGATGACGAGGGGCATCTGCTATGGTTCTCGAAAGAGAACGACTCCAACGGCTGTGTCAATACCGTTGATGTCACCTATCCGTCTGTTCCCCTCTTCCTTCTCTACAAACCCGAGCTGGTGAAGGCGATGCTCACAAGCATCTTCGAGTACAGTCTGCGTGGGTGTTGGACAAGACCCTATCCCTCTCACGACCTTGGCCAGTATCCTATCGCCAACGGACGTTTCATGGGCGACCAAGGCATGCCGGTGGAGGAGGCGGGCAATATGCTGATCCTCAGTGCGATGCTTTGTAGGATGGATGGTAATACTGACTACGTGGAGCCATATTGGGAGCTGCTGACAACATGGGTAAACTACCTGAAGGAGTATGGCGTGGATCCGGGCTATCAGCTCTGCACCGACGACTTCACAGGACAGTTGGCTCACAACTGCAACCTCTCGGTGAAGTCCACCATGGGCATCATGGCATATAGTATGTTATTGTCTCTGCGTGGCGAAAAGGCTGAAGCCGCAGAATATGAGTCGCTTGCCCGCCAGATGGCAAGAGAGTGGGAGGAGAAGGCCATCGACGGCGACCACTACCGGTTGGCATTCGACCGCGAGAATACATGGAGTCAGAAATACAACATGGTATGGGATGAGCTGTGGGGAACAAAACTCTTCTCCGACGAGGCAAAGCAGCGGGAACTGAACTATTATCTTACCAAGCAGAACGAATACGGACTGCCGCTCGACTGCCGCGCCGACTTCACCAAGAGCGACTGGATAATGTGGACGGCGGCAATGGCAGGCGACAGAGATACATTTCGTCGTTTCATGCTGCCTGTATATAAGTATGTCAACGAAACCGAAAGTCGTGTCCCTGTCAGCGATTGGCACGATACAAAATCGGGGCGACATGTGCGCTTCAAGGCGCGCACCGTCATTGGTGGCTATTGGATGCGGGTGTTAATGGATAGAATGAAAAATAAAATATATTGATATGAAAAGACAGCTTCTTTTGGTGCTCGTTGCCATTGCTTCGGTCACCGTTTCGGCACAGGTAAGACTGCAGCCTCTCTTTACCGACAACATGGTGCTTCAGCGCCAGACCAACGCCCCGTTGTGGGGTGAATCCCGACCAGGCTACATCGTGACGGCCACCACATCGTGGGACGGGGTGTCGTATCAGACGACAGCCGACGCACAGGGGCACTTCATGCTGCGGGTAAAGACTCCGCAGGCGGGCGGACCGTACGACATAACGATTACCGAATCGCGGAGAGCGGGAAAGAAAGGCTCCTCCATCACGCTTCGCAATGTGATGATTGGCGAGGTGTGGCTCTGCGGCGGACAGTCGAACATGCAGATGGCCGTGGCAAGTGTGCGCGACGCAAGGGAAGAGATAAGGCGCGCCGACAGCTATCCTCAGATTCGTCTGCTGCGCGTTGAGACCACACCGGCAGCGACACCACAGACCACTCTCCATGCTGCCGACGGCGGATGGCAGGTGTGCTCAGCAAAGACAATACCAGCTTTCTCGGCTGCTGCCTACTTTTTCGGACGCACACTGACCGAGCAGCTCGAGGGTAATATCCCCATCGGGCTCATCGAGTCGTGCCTGGGCTCTACCTTCGCTGAGCCGTGGGTGAGTGCCGATGCATTGTGGCAGATGCCTTATTTCCATCAGGCTATAGAGAAGGTGGCGACGATGCCTACCGACAGCCTTGAGCGCGAAAAGCGATATGCGAGCGACCTCGAGGAATGGAATGCGCGGGTGTCGGAGCTCGACGGACATACCACCTACGCCAATGGGCGACACACCATCTGCCGCGACTTCAGCGGAGGAATGCCGATACAGGTGCCGGGACTGTTCGAGGATCAGCTGAAAGAGAACTATGGGGCTTTCGATGGCATAGTGTGGTACCATCGCACTGTCGATATCCCTCAGGCGTGGGACGGCCGCGAGCTGTTGCTCTCGCTGGGAGCCATCGACGACGATGATATCGTCTTCTTCAATGGTGTTGAGGTGGGCAGCCATCTTGGTGTGGCCTTCAATCGTGAGTACAAGGTGCCTTCACGTCTTGTCAAGACCGGCACTGCACAGATAGCCATCCGTATCCACGACACCGGCGGACTGGGTGGTATGTACAGTCGCGAGATGCACATCCGACCTACCGACGCCGCACTCTCCTCACAGACAATCCCACTGGCAGGCACATGGCAGTTCCTCGCCACGCTCGATGAGAAAGAGTTACCCTTCTATCCCACCAACCTCAACCGCGACACCAACGTGCCGTCGGCACTCTACAACGGCATGATACACCCCTTGGCACCCTACGCCCTGCGCGGAGCTATATGGTATCAGGGTGAGTCGAGTGTGGGCCGCGCCGCGCAATATCGCGAGCTGCTGTCGGTGCTCATCAACGACTGGCGCACGCAGTGGCAGCGAAAGCCTGCCGACATGGCGTTCTACATAGCACAGCTCGCCAACCACATGACACCGCAGAGCGACGCCGCGGAGGAATCGACATGGGCAGAACTGCGCGAGGCACAGCAGCGAGTAGCGGTCGAAGTACAGAACTGCGGATTGGCAACGCTCATCGATATCGGCGAGGCTGACGATATACACCCGAAGAACAAGCAGGAGGCAGGACGCCGACTGGCGCTGGCAGCACTCGCACAGACCTACGGACAGCGTGTAGGATATGCCGGTCCACAGTATTCACACTACGTGCAGGAGGGCGACCACATACGCCTCTTCTTCACCCACGACGAAGGGCTCTCGCTGCGCAAAGGAAAGGCATTCACCGTTGCCGGGCCTGACAGGAAATTCCACTGGGCCGAGGCACGCATAGATGGACAGTCGATTGTAGTGTCCTCGCCCGAGGTCAGACAGCCCGTTGCCGTGCGCTACTGCTGGGCAAACAACCCCGCCAGCATCCTCTACAATGCTACAGGACTGCCCGCTACACCGTTCCGCACCGACCAGTGGCCAGTGCTCTCGACAAACAATTACTGAAAAAAGTCCCCCTCCATACAGCGCTTCTGATTGTACATTACTTGCTTAAAGAATCAGGTAATGCGCTGATATACAGGTCTCTTGTGAGAACGACAAACCCTTTTGTCTTTCTCACGGCAATGCCTTTTGCAAACCTTTATTATCGTCATCAGAAAATTTTGCTAGCATTTGGAGCCCCTTGATAAGGGGCGGACGTAAGGCAGGGATTTCTTTCACTCGAAATTTTGCTAGCAAAATT
>CACZRN010000079.1 GCA_902783625.1 uncultured Prevotellaceae bacterium | reverse complement strand
TCTCAGACTTGCGTGCATCAGTGCATCTATGCGCACCATTTTGCCGCTTTTGGTGAAGAAAATGTCGGTTTCGGTTGTAGTTGTGGGCATTGTCTTTTGCCATTCCAGGATGCCCCCCTTGAGGTTCGTGGCTTTATATCCCTCAGCAGCCAGCATGCCTGCTGCCATTGCCGAACGCCGACCACTGCGGCAATACACCGCCAACATCTTGTTTTTGTCGAGTTGTGCCTTTGCTTGAGCCATAAACGAACTTTCTTTCACGTCGATGTTCACAGCGCCGTCAATGTGTCCCTCGGCATATTCCTCAGCTGTGCGGACATCAACAATCTGAACATCCTTCTGTGCTATCAACTTAGCGAATCCGTCCACATCGGCATCATCGAAAGCATTGTTGCCACATGCTGTGACGCAGTTGAGCCCCAGCATTGCAAATAGAAAAGTCATCAGTTTATTCATATTGATATTTTTTATTATATTTTGTAAATCAAAATCCCCACAGTGCTTGGCGCCAGAAGTATTTAGCCATGTCGTCCCATTTCATTATTGTTGCTGCGAAGAAGTCGGCCACATATCCGTTAATCATCTTCTCAGCTTCCTTGGGATCGTCTTGGTTTATCTCCTGCCATGTCTTTTCCACAAACGGAAGTTCTCGTTTTGCCTTATCCCAGAAATAGTCGCGGGCTGGTTCAAGTGTGTTGCGGAAACGTCCCCACCTCACTGTCGCCAGACGGTTAGCTTCGCGGACATGAGTTATGGCAGCGTCGTCGCGACCGTTTATCTGTCCGCAGTAAGCAAGCATGCGTGGCAGATCGGAGCATCCGGCAAAGATTGGGAATCGTGGACTCTCTCCGGGATTGTCGAGTGAGAGCCATACCACGCCACCCACTTCATTAGGTAACCATGAGCGCAGTTGTATCACTGTACTATAAGCACACCAAGGCATACTTACTGTTCTCACGTTTGTGGCACCAGTGTCGCCCATGCCGTTATACATTGCCACCTCGTCGTTTCTCATCCAGGGATTCGACACTTGCGATGTTATGCTGTCGGGCTCCGATTCCACTATGTTGCCATCCTTGTCGCGCTTTTTTGGATTTGGAATCTTGTGTCGGTCAGCCATACTTAGTGCCGTACCCTCGTAATAGCTGCCTAGCAGTCGGCTCACATCCTCCACGCTTATCTTTTTCTCGGGCTTTACGCTCAATGGCAGGCTCTCGCCCTTGTCATTAAGGTTAAGCGACGGGGCCAAAGTGCTCAGTATGAAGAACTCGCGAGTGTCGTAGTTCTTTTCTTTTTTCTCAAGGTTTGTGCCTCCATATACTTTCCACATGCAGAACTCGTCTTTCCCGTTCCACAGCTTCAGCCGCTTTGCCACATCGAAGATGTTGTCCGACACCATGTAGTTGTCTTTGTCGTTCACGTCGATATGTCCTATCCTCGGTATGTTTGCCGACACAGCCACCTCGTCGTCGGGCACTCTCACTGCAGCCCACACAGCCCCTTTTCTGTCGCTGCCTTCGCCGAATATCTCGAAATACCACACCTCGTTGGGGTCGGCTATCGTCAGGCACTCGCCAGTGTCAGCATATCCATATGTCTTCACCAGCTCACCTATCAGTTTGATAGCCTCGCGTGCGGTGGTGCAGCGCTCAAGCACTATGCGCTCCAACTCCTCAATCATAAACATGCTGTTGGGGTTCTTCAGAATCTTACGTCCGAATATTGTCGTCTCCCCGATGCCCAGTTGTTTCTCGTTTATGCAGGGATATGCGGTGTCGAGATATCTGTATGTGTGTGCCACCTGCGGTATTTCGCCTTTTTTGTAAACTTTTGTACTGTCATCGAACGACTGTGTGTACATTCTTCCTGTGTACACCGTTTCCATTTCGCCCTTTTCATGGTCTTGCGCAGGAACCCATTTCACCCATGTGCGGCAATCGCCGTCGCAGGTGTGAGATGTTATTATTGAGCCGTCAGCCGACGCCTTGCGTCCAACTGCAATACTTGTACATGCCCGCCGTGTATCCACGTCATCGGGTGCTTGAGCCTGTGACATTGTAGCTGTTAACAGTAGCAATGCTGTGATGATGTTTTTGTTCATGATATATGTCTTTTATATAGTTCTCTGATATGCTAGTCGTTCGTCGCCGTTTGCGAGATAGATTATTCCACAATACCGAAATCCGTGCTTTTCCATCAGGTGTTGCATTATGTGATTGTCGCGATGAGTGTCTATTCTGATATTATCAGTCATATTGAAGCAGAAGTTGAGCATTTCGGTCATAACCCCATGGCTTTCAGTGCGACTTGCTATCCGATGGATCACTATGTATGGCTTTATGTCGTCAATCCATTGCCCGTTGTAGATGGTGGCATACGTGGGGTCGGGTCCTGGTATCGCGGCGAAGGTAGCCACTGTCTCCCCATTGTGCTCCATCACATAACTCACTCCCCGTCGTATGTCATTTTCAAACACCTCTGCCGATGGGTAGTCGCCGCCCCATTGCTCCATGTTGCCATCGCGTCGCATGATACCTTTCGCCTCTTCGCTGATGGCGAGCAGCGTGGGTATGTCGTCCATTATGCTGTGCCGTATCGTCATCTATCAACAGGTTTTGGTCGTATAGGCTCGATAAGTCGATGAATGTAGTCGCGTTCTACCGCCACCACACCTTTCACCTTCTTGAAATAAGCTATTGCCTCGTCGAGCGTCATGTCTTCGGGCTTGTGTATCGCCATGCCAGGGATGATGTTGTAGTCGTATATTATCTCTGCACCGCTTTTCTTGATGGCATCTCTCAGATGCTTGCTGCCCACCTCTTTGTCGTAGGTCACTATTAGTGTGGTGGGTGAGTGCTCGGGCAATACTACGCCCTCATCGTTGGGCGATGACGTTGGCAATGTCGCGATGGTGTTCTTAGATGTGGAGCACGCTGCCAGTGCGAGCAGTGCTATCTGTGCAATCAATATCGCCGGCACACCATACTTGAACCTCGCATGCTGCGTCTTGTGACGGAACGACCTTATTGCCATCCACGCCCCAATGCTTCCGCCCACAGCGGCAAGCGTGAGCAGTGTGCGCTCACTGATGCGGCGGCGATGGCTCTGTGCACGATACTTGTCGAAGCCATAGACGAAGAATGCTACGACATTGATAGCAACCAAGTAAACGACAATCACTTTCATAATCTGCCAACCGATTCCGACTTCTCTGTTGCGGAAACAGTTTGTCCTTACAAAAATAAGTCTTTTCTGCGAAAACAGGAAAAAAATATCCCTTTTTATCTGTTTTTTTGTAAAAAATCTGTATTCCTCAGCTTTTCGCAGCCTTTGTAATGCTATGCCTGGCAACATCACACGGATATGGAATCTGTCGTCGGAAACAACTGATAATCACTGCGTTATTAAAGAGGCTCTTTAATGCCGATAAAGTGCCCGTTTAATGCTGGTAAAGAGCCTCTTTAATCGCATTAAAGTGCCCAGTTGTTGAGAGTAGTAATATAATGAAAAGAGTAAATGGGTGCGAGTGTCCTCAAGGTGCAGTCGCAAGAAAAATTACGGAAAGAGTGCTTTTTTCGGTGAAGACTATTGCGGATGACGAAAAAAGTGATTAATTTAGCACCCAAAGAAATAAATCAATCAAAAATATGAAACAACACACTCTTACGTTTTGCCCCCTTCGCATGCGGATAGTGGCAATGGCTCTTGCAACAATGATGACCACAGTGCTGTTGGCCGAAGATTATGAGATTCCTCAGGTAATAAATGTTTTGGGACGCAGCACCACGTCGCTCAACGGCGAATGGAACTATGTCGTCGATGTTCAGGAGCAGGGCTATGCGCGATACGGCGACAAAGAGTATGGCTTCCACAAGAATATAAAGCCACGCACGCCAGAGGAGAAGATCGAGTACGACTTTGATGCATCGCCCACACTCCGCGTGCCAGGCGACTGGAACACACAACATCCCGAGCTGTTCTTCTATGAGGGTTGGATGTGGTATCACCACAGATTCAACTATCATCCGCGTGCCGGGCGACGCACATTGCTATACTTCGGTGCGGTGAACTACGACGCGCTGGTGTTTGTCAACGGCAAGCGCATGGGGCATCATACAGGAGGGTTCACGCCATTCTGCTTCGATGTGACCGATGTCATACGCGACGGGGAAAACTTTGTGATTGTGAAGGTTGACAACAAGCGCCACGCCGAGGCTATCCCTACGCTGAGTTTTGACTGGTGGAACTATGGTGGCATTACGCGCGATGTGATGCTTGTCGATGTGGCACCGGTGTATGTTGAGGACTACAACCTGCAGCTCACCAGCCTTGAGGGACGCCGCATTGCGTTCAGCGTGAAGCTCAACCGCGCTGAGGCAGGGCATGTGGTGACGCTCTCAATACCCGAGCTGAAGATAAAGAAGACTCTCACCACCGACAGCGACGGTAAGGCAACTATCTCAATGAAGGCAAAGCCAACACTGTGGTGCCCTGAGAATCCGAAACTATATAAGGTGGAGATAGCGATGGAAGGTGATGTGATTACCGACGAAGTAGGATTCCGCACCATCACTACCGAAGGGAAGAAGATATTGCTCAACGGCGAACAGGTATTCCTGAAAGGTATCTGCGTACATGAGGATAAAGCATACGGCGGTGGACGTGCCACCAATACCGAAGATGCTCACACGTTGCTTTCATGGGCTAAGGAGCTGGGATGCAACTTCGTGCGACTGGTGCACTATCCCCACAACGAGTACATGGTTCGCGAGGCAGAGCGCATGGGTATCATGGTTTGGTCGGAGATACCTGTGTATTGGGATTTGACATGGGAAAACCCCGACACGTATGTCAATGCCGAGCATCAGTTGCACGATATGATTAAGCGCGACCATAACCGTGCCAATGTCATCATCTGGTCGATAGCCAACGAGACTCCACGCATTGAGGCACGACGACTGTTCCTGAGCCGACTGTCGAAATATGCTCACAACATGGATAGCACTCGACTGGTGAGTCTGGCTATGGAGGTGCAAGCGGCATCTAACTATGTAAACCGATTGCAAGACGATATGAACGAGTATGTCGATGTGCTCAGTTTCAACCAGTATATCGGTTGGTATCGCGACATACACGACGCACCACTGATGAAGTGGGAGGTGCCATACAACAAGCCGGTGATAGTGAGCGAGTTCGGTGGCGGTGCCAAATATGGCTTGCATGGTGAGAAGAACCTGCGTTGGTCGGAGGAGTTCCAAGAGAATCTTTACATTGAGAACCTTGCCATGCTTGAGAAGATTGACGGATTGTCGGGTACCACTCCGTGGGTGTTGAAAGACTTCTATTCGCCTCGTCGTCAGCTGGTAGGAGTGCAAGACTATCACAACGTCAAGGGTGTGTTCAGCGACAATGGAGATAAGAAGAAGGCATTCTATGTGCTGCGCGACTGGTATAGCCGCAGATAGCATGGCAGGATATTTTTATCAGTGTGTATGAAAAAGAGATTTAAAAGTATTTCTTTCAGCCAATGCAAGACTAGACTGAAACGGCTGTTTAATAAGGCTACGTGGCAAGATCTGAAGGAGCGCTATCACCGCTGGCGGCTCAATCCTTTTAAATACGAGGAAGCCAAGGCGGAGGCTCACCACTGCAATTGCTGCTCTCTCGACTTCGAAGGTGAATTCTGTCCGCGCTGTGGACAGAGAGGAAATGCAGGGCGAATAGGGTGGAATAGCGTCAGGGAAGGCGTGATGGATATCTGGGGGTTGGGCAATCGCTCGCTGCTGTATTCGTTGTGGCAGCTGGTGTTCAGGCCCGGATATTTCGTCGGCGACTATATAAGCGGCAAGCGGCAGGTGAGTTTCCCGCCGGTGAAGATGCTGTTTATCATGACCATCCTCTATGCTATTATTGTGGAGTGGTTCTTTCCCGATGTAATGGGCATTGTGCTCGACGAGAGTGCCAAGAAGATTGTGCACGAGAATAGCGACAATATCGTCGATGCATTTGTTGTTTTTCTCAAAGAGCACCGAGCATGGGGCATGCTTTTCGTGTCGTCGTTTCTGATAGTGCCCGTGTGGGTATTCTTCCGCTATGCCCCTCGACAGACAAAACACACCCTGCCTGAGGGATTCTTTATTTCGGTGTTCGTATGTCTGCTTATATCATTGTATAACCTTATGGTTCCGCTTACAAACTTTGTTATAGGCAAATTAGCTGACGTTATACTGTTCCCCTCACTTGTGATTATCATCTTCATGCTCTATAAGCAACTCTTCGGCTACAGCCTGTGGGGCACCCTGTGGCGGCTGGGTGGAGTAGTTTTCTGCGCATTCTTAATAGCTGTCACGGCATTTATGGTGTTTATGGTGACGTACGCTAAAATGGGTAAAGTCAAGGAATTAGATACCGGAGAATACAATGTAGTAATCAAAGCGTCATTATTCTTTTTTGTTTTCATCCTGCTCAACTTTGCCGTTGCTCACCTTATTAATATATATAGCCGACGCAAGTCACGTCGGCGTGAGGCAGCGTTAAAGCAAACAAAGGACAAGGCAGTGGCGGAATATCTTGCGCAAACAGAACAGTCAACGCCGAATGAAGAGTAGCGGGATAGCATATCATTTGGTGGCGTTTCTGGTTGTAGCCATCTGGGGCAGCACGTTTGTCTTTACCAAAATGCTGCTCACGGCAGGTTTGTCGCCAGCCGATATCTTCACGCTTCGCTTTCTTGTGGCCTATGTGCTGCTGGCGCTGTTGATTGTTGCCACACCCCTTGGAGCCGGTAGCCGTCGGTGGCTGTGTCATTCATGGCGCGACGAACTGATGATGATTGGGCTTGGGCTTACTGGGGGCTCAATCTATTTTCTGACTGAGAATGCGGCGATGCTTTTCACTACAGCCACCAATACCTCACTCATAGTATGCTCATGCCCGTTGTTCACAATGTTGATTGTGCGACTCGTATATCGCGAAGAATCCACTCGCGTCGGCGAGGTCATAGGCTCACTCATATCATTGACAGGCATGGCGTTGGTGGTGTTGAACGGCCATTTCGTTCTCCATCTGTCACCGCTCGGCGATCTGCTCGCATTCTCAGCCTGTATGTGCTGGGCTGTGTATTCGCTTATAATAAAACAGGTGTCGGAAACATATTCCCCTGTGTTCGTCACACGCAAGGTGTTCTTCTATGGGTTGATAACGATGCTGCCTTACTATCTCTTTGCAAGTCCGTTGCCCTCGTGGGGCATAGTCATGCAGCGCAGTGTCATAGCCAATCTTCTCTTCCTCGGCTGCGTGGCATCATTGGCGTGCTTTGTGTTGTGGAACTGGGTGATAAAGCATCTCGGGCCAGTGGCAACAACCAACTGGGTGTACTTCAACCCAATTACCACTATCGTATTTGCTGCATGGTTGCTAGGTGAGCGAATAACACCATACTTCCTCTTGGGAACCATATTCATTCTTTCGGGTATGTACATTGCTGCAAGGAAATAGTTGCTCATGTTTTGAAAACCGCCGCCACTGTATCAGTCACTCACATCGCCTGCCGAAAATTTTGCTAGCAAAATTTTCATTAACTGGGCACTTTATTGGCAATAAGAGGCCTCTTTATCCGAAATTTTGCTAGCAAAATTATTTGTTTAGAGAAAACATACTGTATCAATACAAAAAATAAACACCTTACGTTTGGCGGTGTTGTTTTTTCTGTGTAATTTAGCAAGCAATAACTGAAGACATAAATCAAAACTTTATTATTATGGAATACAAAAACGATTATGCCAATGTTGAGCAGCACACCGACACGCGTGTGGAACCAAAGAAGCGTGGAACGTTCTGGAGCAGCCTGTTTAAGATTTTGTTTGGTTTCATTCTTGGCGTGGCTCTCAGCGAGGGCTTGTTCATTGCCAAACTGAAGAATATGGAGCCGAAGGTGACGGTGATAGAGCGGGGTAGCGGTTACACCGTGGATGAGAAAACGGGCAAGATTGAGAAGCAGGATCCTGCCGAGGCTGAGGAATCGACGCTCTCGGAAATTGCAGAGGACCTGATCCGCGATGCAATAAAGAAGGTTGGAAAGAAAATCGCCGAAGGTAATTGATGTCGGGTGTTATTTACAACTATTTGACTTGGATGATGAATAACAGACTATTTATTACAGTTGTTTCGTTGCTCTTTTGTTTATCGCTTGCCGCACAAGGGGGGCGTTGGACTGAGGAGCGTGCTTGGGCATGGTATCGACAACTGCCATGGCTGTGCGGAGTGAATTACATACCCGCCAATGCCATCAATTACACTGCTATGTGGGATAAGACCAGTTTCTCACCGACAACCATCGACAAAGAACTTCAGTTGATGGAAAACCTTGGGATGAACTGCGTCAGGGTGGTGTTGCAACATGCCGTTTATGCTGATGACGCAAAGTATTTTCTGCGCACCTTCGACAAGTTTCTCGACATCTGCTCGCGCCACGGCATTCGTGTCATGCCTATATTCTTCGACGACTGCTCGTTTGGCGTAAACAACGATCCTGTTGTCGGCCGCCAGCCTGAGCCCCTTGTGGGGTGGTATGCGTGGGCATGGTCGCCTTCGCCAGGTTATACAATACTTGCAGACGAACGGCGGCATCCTGAATTGGAGAAGTATGTCACCGATGTGATGCGGCACTTTGCCAACGACAAACGTGTGCTTGCGTGGGATCTTTACAACGAACCCACGAATACATTCTTGAGTAATTATAGTTGGATATTGCTGAAAAAGGTTTTCAAGTGGGCACGGAGTGTTAATCCTTCGCAACCGATAACCGTCGGGGTATGGAGAGACAATCAGGAATTGGAAGATTTTGTAGTTGACAATTCCGACATCGTCACCTTTCATTGCTATGCCAATAAAGAACGTACTCAGGAGCAGATGCGTCGAATGGAGCAGAAAGGGCGCCCTGTGATATGCACAGAATGGATGAACCGCCCTATGGGATCGACATTCGCCGACATACTGCCCATGTTCTGCCAGTCGAACATAGGATGCATGGCGTGGGGCCTTGTCAATGGAAAGACTCAGACACATCTGCCGTGGGGACATCGTCCAGAGCATGGCGAATATACCGGTAAATGGCAACACGATATCTTTAAAGGTGACTTCACTCCTTACGATGCTGTTGAGGTTGAGTTGATTAAGACAACTATTGCCAACCGCAAGGTGGCAGACAGTCGTATGATGTATGGCGACACCACACGCTTGGGGCGGCCATACTCCAAAGATCCGCATGTGATACACTTTGGCGGCAGATACTTGATGTATTACTCTGTTCCACCTCATAATTGGAATAAAAACGAAGGCTGGAATATCGGTATTGCCGAAAGCCACGATCTCGTCAGGTGGAACAAGGTGGGCGAGATTACCCCTGCTGCCGATTACGAGCTGCGGGGGTTGTGCGCTCCATGTGCGTTGGTGAGAGATGGTGAGGTTCATCTCTTCTATCAAACCTACGGCAATCGCCGCCATGATGCCATATGCCATGCATCGTCGACGGATGGCATCAATTTCACACGCGATGCAACGAATCCCATCTTCCGTCCCGAAGAGTCGGAGTGGTCGTGCGGAAGAGCGATAGATGCCGAGGTGACAGAGTTCCGAGGGAAATACTTCCTGTATTTTGCCACACGCGACCCCGAGTTTAAGATACAGAAGCTCGGCGTGGCCGTTGCCGACAAGGACACCGACTTCTCTCGCAGTTCATGGCATTTGGCTGCCGACGAGAGTATTCTCTATCCAGTGCTCGACTGGGAGGGCGAGTGTATAGAGGGGCCGTCGGTCTACGTGAAGGGTAAGACCATGTATATGTTCTATGCCGGAGCATACAACAATGCGCCGCAGCAGATAGGCGTGGCAAAGTCGAAAGACGGCATACATTTCGAACGGATGTCTGCTGAGCCCTTTAAGCCTAACGGCAATCCTGGTGAGTGGAACAGCTCGGAGTCGGGGCATCCACATCTGTTTTCCGACAGCGATGGCAAGACATATCTCTTCTATCAAGGCAACAACGACAACGGCAACACATGGTTGCTGACTAACGAAGAAGTGGTTTGGAAGAAAGGAAAACCGGAGCTGGTAGAGTCCGCGGCTAAATGATAAATTGTAAAATATCGAAATCCGTTAATCTGTCAATATGTCAATCCGTTATTTAGTTGTGTTGTTTGCTGTGATAACATCGTTGCCAGTGATGTCACAAGACGATTCTTTTACAGCCGACAGGCCAGGAGCAACCACGGGAACAGGTATCGTTGCGAAGGGGCGTCTGCAATGGGAGACGGGAGTGGCTTATGAACGTGACAGAACTGCTGAACCGGCGGAACATAACTATACTCTTAACACAAGTCTGTGGCGATTGGGACTGTCGGAACGCATTGAGTTGCGTGTGCAGACAGATGTGTTCCTTACTCATCGCTCACAATCTGATAACACCTGTTGGGGCAGTTTGGGAGTAGGCACCAAGATGCGCATCTTCGAAGGACATGGCTTGTTGCCGACAATGGCTTTGCTCGGAAATGTGTCAGTCCCATGCGGAAAGAAATACGAAACTGCACATCGCGACTTTGGTTTTCAGTTGCATGCTTTGTTTGAGAATACTATCAGCAAACGATGGGGGCTGGGCTACGAAGTGGGGCTTGATAGGAGTGATGATGGCAGCGGATGCAGCATGTTTCTCGGTGCATGTTTGAGTTTTCAAGCCATCGACAGATTGGGACTGTTTGCAGAGCAGTATAATAGTTTCGGCGATGATTCCTCGAGTTGGCTGGCCACAGGGATGAGCTATCAACTGGCACAGCGACTGCAGCTTGATGCAAGTGTCGATTTAAATCTAAATCATCCATCGCGATTGTTTATCATCTCCTTTGGCGTGGCATGGCAGATAAACTAAGGCAATGAGGTAGTAATTTCTGCTGTTTTATTTTTGTCGTTTTGACAGAAATGTATAACTTTGCAGTTTAGATAATTCCTTTTGTCGAGATGAAAAAACTATTGAATATTATCCCTTGTGTTGTCTGCCTGTTAGCAGTTGTTTTTCTTGCTTATCACTTGAACATTACACAGCGTTTTTTGTTCTTCCAACGTGAGCAGCAGCAAATGTTTCTCTACGATGTGGACTTCATTTGCAATAGATACCTGACATTTGGCGGTCTGTCGCTTTTCCTGTCGCAGTATGTGGTGCAGTTTTTCTCTGTGCCATGGGTTGGTCCTGTTGTCACCGCAGTGATTGGCACCTTCATGTCGTTGGCGCTTTGGCTGTCGTTGCGGCGTGTGTGGAGGTCTGTTATATTACTGCCACTGTGCTTTGTTCCGCTGTTGTATCAGGTGGAGTCGCTTTTCGATTTCAACTATGGATATGATGGCTTTGTGGCGCTGACGCTGATGGTGGCATGCTTCTGGCTCTATACGGCAGTGACAGAGCGGCTGCGCAATCGCTGGCATTGGCGAATAGCATTGTCGGTGATTCTCTCTCTGGTTATATATATTACCATGGGCCCCGTAGGACTTCTGTTCGCGGTTATGGTGCTATTGTATGATGTCTTAGCAAGAGCCGAAAAGAGTTATTTCCAGATACTTCCCGTGACATTGGTGTTGCTGGTCGGCTTCTGGTTGGTTCTGAATGGCAGACTCGAGTCGGAGCGCTTTGCTTTTCTTGCGGATTTTCACTACGAGCCTATTCTAAAGCCCGTGTTCAGTCATTATATCTCGTGGATTTCTCTTATAGCGTTAGTGCTGTTAGTCTTTATCCTGCGTTATCTGCCAAAGTTCAAGGCCTCGATTGAAATCACTCTTGCTTCCTTGCTCATGGTTTTGCTCTCGTGGCTTTTCATCCGTTCGGCAAATATTACGAGGAAGAAAGACTTAATCTTCCCTGTGATAGAGATACAGCACTATGTGGTTACGGGTCAATGGGACGAGATACTCAAAAGCAAGTATCTGCGACTGAATATTCATCTTATAGACAATTATGCCAATCTTGCCCTTTCCCACAAAGGCATGCTTCTCGACCAACTCTTTGCTTATCCCCAGAATGGAGTCAATAGCCTGATGGTGCTCGGTGAGTATGCTGAGATGAGTATCGAGACATTTGTCGCCTCGCCTCACGTTTTTTATCAAATGGGGAATATTGCCGTGGCTCGCAACAAGGCATTCGATGCCTCGGTGGCTTTCCAATATGGCAATCCTACTATTGCCCAGATGCTTGCCAAAACTAATATCGTATACGGCGACTATCCCATTGCCGAGCGCTATCTCAATATGCTCGAGAAGACATGGGGCTACTCCGACTGGGCAAAAGAATACCGCAGATTTCTGTATAATGACGAGGCTGTGGAGGCTGATCCAGAACTGGGACTGAAGCGTAAGGACTTGCCACGATATTCACCCGACATAATGTCGAGAGGAGTCTATGTTGATTTGCTTAAGATACTCGACAGCGGCACCCCTGACCGTGCTGTGTTCGAGTATGCCATCGCTTTTCTTCTTTTGTCGAAGGATGCTGAAGACACACGCAAGTTTGTCGAGAAATATTATTCAACCCCAGTCATGCCTGAGTTGCCGACGTTACTGCAAGAGGCTCTCGTGGAGCGGAACTCTGCTGACTATTGTCGCAGTCATGGAGTGGGCGAGGAGACAATAGCTCGTTATAAAGACTTCATCGACACATTCATGGCTTCGCAGAGCGGCGATGCCTTGGCTACAGCTCAGTTAAAGCAGAAGTTCCAAAGAACATATTGGTATTATTCGCTAGACCTGTGACGGATTAACAAATTAGCAGATTAACATATTAACAGATTTACAGATTGACGATTATATGTCTTAACTCCATAAAAAATGATGAAAGACGTAAAACATATACTTCTCCCTGTTGTGGTGCTGCTCATCTGCTCCTGTGCGGGTGATGTGAAAATCGTAGGTGATACAGGTGAAGAGCCCGACATATTCCCAGACTATAAGGAAGTTACCATTCCTGTCAATATCGCACCGCTCAATTTCGTTCTCAACGACGTTGAAGGTGCCGACACACGCCTTTTTATCGAAGGTGCGCAGCAGCGTATTGTAGTAAAGGGCGACGATGGTAGTTTCGACATCCCACTGCGTAAGTGGAAAAAGCTCTTGGAAAAGGCACAAGGCGAAAAACTCACTCTCACCATTGCACGTAAATACAACGATGGATGGAAAACGCTGCGCCCTTTCACAATCAGTGTCGTGGCTGATAAAGTCGACCCATATATAGCTTACCGACTCATCGCTCCCGGATATATCGTGTGGAAAAAGATGGGCATCTATCAGCGATGCGTGGAAGACTTCACACAATCACCCATATTCGAAAACAAACTGACCACCTACAACTGCGTCAACTGCCACATGTTCCGGTCGCGCAATCCTGAGCGAATCATCTTCCATGCCCGCAACCGCCATGGCGGAATGGTATATGCAGATAAGAATAAGATAGAAAAGCTCAACACAAAGACCGACAAGACCATCACGCCACTTGTTTATGGCTTCTGGCATCCAACATCCGACTATGTGGCATTCTCTACCAACCAGACACGACTCGTTAATTTCATGCACAACGAAAACTACATGGAGGTTTACGACTTCGAGTCGGATGTCGTTGTGTATAACACCGTCACCCACGAGATAATGTCATGCCCCCAGCTGTCGTCGTCGAAAGCCTTCGAGACATTCCCCGCTTTCTCACCCGACGGCAAGAGTCTCTATTTCTGCTCTGCTGACTCCGTCGCACCAATGCCCGAGCGATATCTCGAGACACACTACAGTCTGTGCCGTATAGATTTCGATGCAGCCACAGGCACCTTCGGCAATCATGTCGATACCCTTTACAATGCGCGGCAGACGAAGATGAGCGTGTCGTTCCCACGCATTTCACCTGATGGGCGATACCTCTGCTTCACGCTACACAAGTATGGCAACTTCTCCATCTGGCAGCGCGATGCCGACCTGTGCATGATAGACCTCTCCACGGGGCAGATGCAGATGCTCGATGATGTCAACAGCCAGCAGAGCGAGAGCTATCACTCCTGGAGCAGCAACAACCGGTGGATGGTGTTCAGCAGCCGCAGGGTTGACGGTCTCTACACCCGACCGTTCTTCACATACATCGACAAGCAGGGAAATGCACACAAGCCGTTTATGCTCCCGCAGCGCAATCCTCGGAAGTTCTATTCCGAGCTGATGTATTCTTACAACATTCCCGAGTTCATCGAGGGCAAGGTGACTCTCAGTCAGCAAGCCATTGCCCGCTACATGAGAAACACTGAGCCTGAAAGGGTTGTTTATAAAGAATAAAAAGAAAAGGCGCCCTATGAAAGGCGCCTTTTTTCGTTATTTCCATTTTGGCATTTTCCACGGTTTGCGGTAGGCCTTCTCAATGAATCTGTCAGCCTGCTTGTTGTGGAAGGTGTGTTGCTTATCATCGTAAACAAGAGTCTCGCGTGTTCGCGCCGCGATATTACCCATGTGTGCATACTTGGCGCAGAAGCTTCCATTGCTGATAGGGCAGGCGGTGTCGAAACGGCGCTCACGCACACTATCGACAAAGTCGCGTGCATGATCGGCGTGCTCGTTGTTCATCGGCTTCCACGACTGCATCTCCTTGCTCTTGTCTTGCGGATAGAGCTCCATGCTCTCGCGGTTTACCACCAGTGTGCCCTCAGTGCCCTTGAACTCAAGTCCGTAGTTCTTTCCGTATGGTCCCGATTCTATTGTGACGTTGCTCCATTGTATATTGAACTTGTCGAACTCGTAGATTACCTGCATGGTGTCGAACGTCTCGGCAAAGTTATCGGGGTAGGCGTTGTTGGCTCCCGATGCCATTATCCTGCGCGGCATACCCTTCACGTTCATTCCCCACAACGCCATGTCGAGCAGATGCACGCCCCAGTCGGTGAGCAGTCCGCCGCCATAGTCCCAGAACATGCGCCACGAGCCGTGGAATCGCGAGCGGTTGAAGGTCCTATCAGGTGCTGGTCCGAGCCACATCTGGAAGTCGACCCCCTCGGGCACCGGTCCGTCTTTAGCGGGATTGAGCACTGCCGCATAGCGGAAGTTAGCCCACACATTCACGCGAGCTATTGTTCCCAGCTGTCCGCTGTCGATGATGCTCTTCATCTGCTGCCATAGCTTGGAGCTGCGCTGTTGCTGTCCCACCTGCACCACACGGTTGTAGCGCTTTGCTGCGAGCACCATTGCGTCGCATTCGCTGATGCTGTTGGCTATGGGTTTCTCCACATACACATCTTTCCCTGCAGAGCATGCATCGGTCATTATCAGGCAGTGCCAGTGGTCGGGCGTGCCTATTATCACTGCGTCGAGGTCGCTGCGCTCGAGCAGGCGGCGGTAGTCGGTGTAGGTGTCAACGTGGTATCCCCATCGTTTCTCGGCGTCTGCTGCCTTCTCGGCAAGAATGTTTTTATCGACATCACACAGTCCGACACATTTCACTCCATTGCACTGCATGATATCGGTCAGGTCGTACCATCCCATGTTCTTGCATCCCACGAGCGCCACATTAAGTTGGTCGCTTGGGCTGACGCGTTTCTCGTTGAGTGTGAAGGCGTTGAGTGATCGCGGCAATATCAGTCCTGCAGCCATTGCTGCAGCCGACTGGCGCAGAAATTCTCTTCTTGTGGTCATGGTTTTAGTGTTTTATAAAATAATCAATGTGTTTATATTCAGGTTGACATTGCAAATATACATCTTTTTCTCGAAACCGATATATCTTCGGTAGAGTTTTTTTTTGTTCAAGGCTTTATTGATATTTACTGGACTCCATTTAATGCCTTTTATTTTGCCTCTGCATCGTATTCAGAAAATTTTGCTAGCAAAATTTTCATTAACTGGGCACTTTATTGCGATTAAAGAGCCTCTTTATTCGAAATTTTGCTAGCAAAATTATTTGTTCGAGAATAATAGTATGTACTTATTTTACATTGCTTCGTTTTTTGATATTACGTTGCGCTTCGACAAAAAAAAGAATAAATTTATTTTGTTCTGCGCTCGGTTTGCACTAACTTTACATCGCTTCGCTCTGTGAAGTTAGGCTGCACCTCGACAAAAAATAAATAAATTTATTTTGTTCTGT
>CACZRN010000078.1 GCA_902783625.1 uncultured Prevotellaceae bacterium | reverse complement strand
TGAAAGTTCGCAAATGCCGATATTAAAATCAGCCGATGTTGCCCCGCGGGGAGGCTGAAATTTTAAAGAAGGCATCAAGAAGTTCGACGAAGTCAAAAGTGAAAAGTGAAAAGTTCGACGAAGTTAATCCGTAAAGTGGGAGCCCCCTGTAATCCCCCCAGAGGGGGATGGTTAATCCGTAAAGTGGGAGCCCCCTATAATCCCCCAGAGGGGGATGGTTAATCTGTTATTCACTCGAACTGCACCTGGGCTTTGACGGTGGTGCGCCAGACGCCATCTTCGAACACTGCAGAGCCGGGCATGTGGACTGCCACATGGCGGGGCTGTATGGTGACGGCTCCGATGATCTTACACACGGGCTTCACAAACTGCGAGATGCTTATTGCCAGGGTGGCAAGGGCATCGGGGGTGTTGAGCATGCGGAAGGTGCCGTTGATGCCGTCGTCGGTGGTGAGGAGATAGACACTGCTGCCCACACGCTCCTCTTCGGAGAACTCGGTGAAGATGCCTTCAGGGGTTGGCGCGGAGAGGTAGTACTGACGGGGGCGTGTTGAGTGTAGAGTGTTGAGTGGAGAGTGTAGAGTTGTGGAGAGTGTAGAGTCAGGTGAAAGTTGAGAGTTGAAAGGTGAAAGTTGAGAGTTGGCGTTAGCATTAGCCTTGGCTTCGTCAATCTTACTCTCGAGCTGTGCTATCTGTGCTTCGAGCTGTGCTATGCGTTGCTCAAGGGATTGTATGGCTGCGCGTGCCTCGACATCCTCAACAGGTTGCGGGGTGAGCGCCTCTGGGGATTCGTTCTTACTAAATAGTTTCATACGGAAGTGGTGTTTTAGTTTCTTGCTCCTAGTTCTTCAATGAGATTGTCGCGTATGCTGCCGATGATGGGATAGAAGAACACTGCATCTTCAACTACATCGTCGTCGTTCTTGTCGTCGGCATTGCGGTTCATGAAGTTCCATCCGTTGACGAAGTGGTGCTCAAGGTCTTTGCCTACCATCTCGCGGAAGAGCTGCAGCGACTTGCTATCGACGAGGAAGCGGTCGGTGACACGGAGATCGTTGCACAGCTGGAGGAAGAAGTCGTTGAAGGCTGTCACTTCGCTGAGCACTGCGCCACGCACCTCGGCACTGTCCATGTCGGCATAGGTGATGTGCTCTTTCGCGATGGCTGAATAGACATATTTCATCGGCATGTCGATGTCGTCGATGAGACGGTTAAGTTGCTCCACATTGTCGCATCCCTGGCGGTCGCGCACCTGCATGAGTGCTCCGCGGCAGGTGATCTGCTTGGGCTCGCGACGCTCCATGACCACGGAGAAGCCGTCTCTGCCGTACTTGCTGCCATAGACATTCTCGAAGATATAGGCTGTGAGCAGATCGATGTCGCGCTGACTGCCTACGATGTCGAGCACCTTGCTGCCGGTACCGCTGAACATGACGCTGCGTGGCATGTCGAGACCACGGTGGTGCATCATACGGGCTACGTAATAGATGAGGGCTGAATAGAAATAGAGGAATACTATCTTCAGGTTGGCATCCTCGCCAAGACGCATGTTGTAGGAGAACACATCGTTGCCTGCCACCGCCTTGTTGTTGATGACGGAGAAGAGGAATGCGTTGATGTCTTCGCTCTTGCGCTTCGAGGTGATATCCTCGAGTATGCCGTTGAGCTCGCCGTAGCGGTCGTCGTCGGTATCGAAGAGGCGACGGAAGTAATCGACATATTTCTTCACCATGGGGTTGCTGTCGCCTTGCGGCACATCGGAGTAAGCATCGCCGAAGAGCACATTGGCAGCGAAGCGCACTGAGGTGAGCAGCGTGGGTTGCGAGGCATTGCTCTCGAACACCACCACATCGCTCGAACCGCCACCGATGTCGATATTTGCCACTGTGGCAGCACCGCCGCGGAACTTGCTCGATGAGCGATAGAAATAGTATGGCGCAACGCTCTCAGGCATGGCGATGAGGTTGCTGCTATCGACACTGAAACCGAACACCTCGGCTACTGTCTTTGCCCACATGTCACCGAGTTTGTTGACATTGCCTACCTTCATGGCGAGGGGATAGAACCACACTATGCGTGTCTTCGACAGGTCGCCGTTGGCAAGAAGCACTTTTGTGCGCATGAGCAGAGCCATCTCGGTGAGGTATGCTTTCACTCGCTTGCTTGTGGCTGGCTCTACCGACCACTTCAGGTTGGGCACTATCCTGTTGCCGTAGCCCACACTCTCTTTCTCGTAGATGAACGGCAGGCAGGCATCGGCAAGAGCCACTATGCGGTCGGCATTCTGTGCATCGAGGCGCACACTCTCGGAGAGCACGGTGCGCTGTGGGAAGCCGTAATCGCCACCGATGGTCTGCGGCAGGAACTCCTGCTTCATGATGACATCGTAGAGGATGCTCTCGCCATTGTAGGATGTAGCGACAAGACGCTGCACTGCCACTGAATCGATTGCCAGGGGCTGGGGCATGTCGCCTTCGTGCATCGACTCGACATGTGTGTTTGTTGTACCGAAGTCAACGGCAAAGGTAAACTGCTCATGTCCAGGCACATAGTCGGTCCATCGTGGGCATAGCAATCCCGTTGCCGCCACGTTATCCTGCTCAGAGAGGAGTGTGACGCCGATATACTCGAAATTATCGGTAAGACTATAGTATGCCGAGCCCACACGCTTCTCTGCCTTCATGCTTCGCTCACGGCAAGCCACCTTCTCGTCGGCAAGCTGTTGCCCGTCGTTATCGAAGAAGTTGAGTCGGAGTCGGTAGCCTTCGAGCATGCCGAGTGCGCGGTCGATAAGCTGCACTTTGTATTGCCCTGCTGTGGGTGTCTTCACAAACGGGAACACACTGACGGCAAAAGGCACGGTGATGAAGCGTCCGCGATTGTTTGTGCGGTCGTAAGCCAAATCAACACCGTTGGCTGTGATATATTGTCGCTGCAGGGTGATATACTGCCCCTGCTTCTTCACCGGTATGCGCAATATTGCGGTGACTGTCTCTGTTGTTCCACTCTTGCTGCTCACCAGCTCGAAGCGTGGACGTCCACATGTGGTGCCCCACAAGTCTTTCACATTGAAATACTTGAAGAACAGCGGCTTCAACGGCAATAGATAGTCGCCTGCTGCAGTATTCCCCATGGTGCGCGAGATGGCTCCGTCGAAGAAGCAATCGCCGTTGATGGGATAGTCGAGACGTATGAGCACCGGCTGGAAGAAATCGTCGTCGGTGAGCCATGGATAGCGGTGTGTGGTGGCAGGGAGCACACGCTGCTCGGGTGCCACGGCATACATCGCCGGGGTTATCTGTATGGTATCATCCCATGGACGGGTGATGTATCTGAACGGATCGCTCTGTGGTGCACTCAGATGATTCTGCAACACCAGCGGCAGATGCTCGTCGGCGACTTTCTTCGTGGGCACTATGACGAAATCGCTGTCTTCGATTGATGCCTCGACATCCTCTTGGCGTGCTCCGTAGAGAGGCACTCCCAGCACATGCACACCACCCTCGAGCTTGGTGAAGTTGCTCTCCATGTAGATGCGTGCACGCCCTGTGCTTTCAAGATCGAGCGCTGTGGGGTTGCCTATCTCGCTGAGAATCTGCTGACGCAGCTCAGGCTTCAGCAGAGGGAATGCCGCAACAAGATAGCTGTTCACCTCGCCGCAATACTTTTTCAGCTCGGGATATGCTGTGAAGAGAGCGTAGATATACTTCACGAAATTCGGATTACGCTCCGGCAACTGACGTATCTTGTCGAAGAGCCTCACGTTTTGCTCCACATGTATGGCATACTTACCATACTGCGCATTGGGTGTTGCCATGAACATGGTGACTGGTGATGTGCTACCCACCACGCTGCCGTCGAGCACGAGGAAGTAGAGCTTATCCATCATGTCGAAGTTGAACGCTTCTTTATCTTGCTCGAGATACATCTCCATTGTCTCGCCGAGCAAACGGTGTGCGGCATTGTCGCGCAGCATATCGGGCTGTGTCATCCTATCCCACTCCACCATACGCAGTTGCCCAGCAAGTTCACCGTAGCCGAAGAACAACTGTGCCACATCGAGTGCTCCCGACACCAGTTGCTCGTCCATTGCCTCGCCTTGCAAATCGCTATGGTCAGACAACCGCCTAAAGGCATTCTTCACCAAATCCATCTGTGCAAACGGCGACGGTATTGCCGTTCGTGGACGTGCCGACAAACCACCATTGGGGTCGTCGATCATGTTTATCTCATCGGCATTATACTGCCCGTCGAGGGTAATCCATCCCTCGCCTGTGGTCTTCTTGTTGTATGATAAAATCTTGCTCACTTAGCAAATGTTTTTATGATTCTTAAAAGTATTGTTTCTTCACACTACTCCCACAAAGCGCTCATCGACAAGCTTGTCGAGTGTCTTCGAGAGCAGGTCGAGCAACTTAAGTGCCACATGGTCAGCATCATACTCACGATTGCGTGTAGCTGTCTGCGATGCTTTGTTGAGAGCAGCAAGCACCGTATTATAGTCGATAGCCGAGCGGAAAAGACTACTCTTGGCTGCGATATCGGTGAGGCAATCAGATAGCTTCACCGTGTTGAGATTGAACGGCACAAAACTGCGCTGGTTGGTCTTCATCTCTTTGAGCCACTGACGGTAACCCACGAAGAAATCGGAGGTGAGCGTGTTGTAGAATGTCGATGAGAGGAACGACTTCGATATCTGTGGACGGTCAACGGTGTATCCGCGTCCGATATCGTCGCGCAAATGATGTGTTATATACATATATGCAAGATGGAATTTCACCATGTTGCGGTTTATCTGCTGCCGTGTAGGCAGTCCGAAGTCTTTCAGGCTGAGCACCATCTTGTCGTTTGCAAGTCCGTATTCTTTATATATCGGATTGACAGCATTGCCATCTACGGTGCGCAGCTCATCATCAGCCAACTGCATGAAATCGAGTATCGACAGTGCCCCTACATACTCCACCAGATGAGCATCGTTGCGCTGCCCGCCACCACCAGGATCGTTGAAGTAAGGATTGCTTGCCACCTCGTCGCCGAGATAGTAGCATGCATTGACTTTCGACAGGGGTAAGTCGTTGCCACCATGGCGCAAACCAGTGAGATTATCGTGGTAATAGTAGAGAGCCGACTTTGTCTTCGAGATGAAATCGGCACGCGAAATGGGTGAGTTCTCGTCTTGCTGCACATTAAAGTATGGCAACACGGTCAGGGCTCCTATCTTGGCATTGCGCAGATCGCCACGGTTGTTGATGGCACTGTTGGCTGCTGCATTGCGTATGTTCTTCACTATGATGGGATAGCCTGCGGCACCTGTACCGCCGAAGATTGAACTGACAACAAATATGCGGTCTTCTTTGCGGAAAACATTCGAGAACTGCTTGAACTCCTCGGAGTCTTTCAGCTGATTAAGTGCAACGCTGCCGATGTTAGGGCTACCGACAAAACCGATGTCCATCTTCGTGTCGAGCTGATAGTCGGCAAACATCATCGAGCATAGTGCCTGATTGCCGCTGTCGAGTGTGGAATAGTCGATGAGCTCAGAGAATTTCTTCGACTCCACTCCTGCCATGCTCATTACGAAGTTGTCGCTGAGCATTGCGCTGTCGGGGACTATATCGCCAAGTGTGGAGAGCTTCGCAGCAAAAAATCCATCAGGCACATCGACAAGCTCGCCATAGAGTTGCCGACGCAATTGCTTATACCACCGCATCATGTTCTCGGTGCGCTTAAGGTCTTGGTTTGCCTTGTGAGGATCAACCACTATGGGCACCACCTCGATGGGGATGGAACGCCCCTCAGCAGTCTTGGGACACACTCCGGAGGCTAGCTGCATGATAAGGGGTCGCATCACTCGCGAACCGGTACCACCTACTAAGAAAAGGAATAAACGCATGTATGTAATCGATAAATGAGTATTAAAAAAAGGAAACGGTTTGTTATGCTCATTCCGGTATCGGTGTGTGACGGCAATTCGACGACCACCATCTGCAAGAGAATGAGAGCACTGTGAACAGCACAAACTCGATGAGCGCATTAACCAGTGAGAAGATTATCAACTGGGTGGTGAAATCGATATTGTCTTCGATGAACACCCTATTGCAGTACATCCATGCCGCTACAGAGGCAAGTACTGAACTGATGACAGCCACCAGCAGCCAATGATACCACCGTGAGAAGCTCACTGAGTTGATGACATAGTAGAACAACCCTGTCATGGCTGCCGCAATAATCACATCGATCACAGCCACCATGCCATAGAGGCTTTGGTTGTACATTTCGTTTGAAAACTCACGTTCGTAATAGATGCTCTCCATCACCACAGCTGAGAACACCATGAACAACACCGTCAGCACAATGCCGAGGAATAGCAGTATGAAATACTTTCTCATTGCCTGTTATCTATTAATTTCTAAGTCTAATTCAAAATAATATGGTTCACCATCAGAATATCTTCGATAGCTGTCGTATATGCCTTGCATAAGATATTTCAATCCGAAGGTTGACTTGGCAAACTGCTCATCAGCGGTATTGCGGTCGTCATCGGTTGATGTCAACTCCACCCACTCAGGTAGTCGGTTCATCAGTTTGATGCTCACATCTTGATGGCTCCGCAGCTCACTTCCACGCAGCGTGAAGATGTGTGTTGCCGTCTTCAGATATTTCTTCTCTGCAGGAGTTACATCTTTCTTGTTCAACGGACGTATGTCAACAATCTCAATGTCGCCGTCGCCATCTACCTCATAATTTGCCTTATCTGTCAGATAGCCGTCATCTATCAGCATGCCACTCAAATCCACTGCCAATGCCAGTTGCAGATCGCCACTGTTGCGGTCGGTCTTTGCACCCTCGATCTTCGTTATCTGATCACCTTGCCCCCTTGCTGGTTGGAAGCGGCCACGAATATCATCGCCGGCAAGCAGCAGCGAATAGTATGGCTCATACATATCATCGGCAGTGAAGAGATACATATTCTCATATCCACGCATCTCCGTCAGTCGACAGAAAGCTGCATAATCGGCATCCTGTGGCAAGCGCTTCAAAAGATTATTGTCGCCGACAATGACGATATAGTATGGTCGCTGACCTTTGTATGCCACGCCACCAGCTTGGGTGTAGGGATAATACTTGCCGCTATACATGCCCGTCATCTTCAACACAAGCATGCTCTTATTCTTCACTTCGCTTTTAAACACCGACTGTGTCATTCCTTTCACCTCGGCAAATATCTTCTCGGCATTGGTGCCTTCCATCTGTCGGGTTGAGTATATCAAGTCGGTAACCAATATGCTCAACTCTCTCTGACGCGTCTCTTTAAGTATATTATCAAATATTGCGGCAAAGTCGGTATAATTGGCATTGCCTATTCCACGGGTTGATTCAAAGATATTGCTGTCAGCCACAAACTGCCTTGTACCTTGAGGATAAGGGTATATGCTGTCGTTCACCACAAATATGGCACTTCCGTCATCTGGCAGACTGTTCAGCATGCTCACAATGGCAGCTTTGAATGCTCCGTCGCCGTCGCTGGTATCATAGGGTGTCATACTCCCTGAGCGCTCAAGATAGAATTTCACAGCAACACCATTGTTGCCATCCACACTCTCGAAAGCTACATCCAACGGCGGACGACGACGTGAGAAGAAGTCAGAAATATAATCCTCCAAGCTACTGTAGTCTATCTGCCCGTCGGTGTAGAAATTTTTGAAATGATTCTTTTGCCCGTCAATATACTCGGTTATCTCTGTCCAGTCTGCGGCATCGATAGTGGCATCATCGGCAGCAAGTTCAACGAGCAGCGCATTCAGATGACGTTTCTCGCTATTGCCACATGATGTCACGAAGCTAATCACGACAACCATCATCGCTGCCATAGCCATAGCCCCGACATGCTTTATCAAGCCACTTACCAAGCAAACTCGTTCGCTCATATTCATTCTTTGCTTCACTTTACGTTTTTTATATAACATATAATTTGCAAAAATACTAAAAAAGTGATACATAGATGAATTTTTAACTTTATTTTTCTATGCCACTGCAAATTTTCATAATAAATAAGGATTGCATATAAGAATGCTTTTGCCTAACTTTGCAGCCGAAAACAAATATCTACATCAACAATGAAAAGATTTTCTACGTCAATGGCCATGTTGATTATTATGGCCGGTAACATAAGTGCTGAAACGATAGATAACCTCGGCAACGAGCCTGCCCTGCCAGATACAGGGCGCGTGGTAATACTCGATGAGGTGAGCGTGGTGTCGAGTCCAAAAGAGAGTTTCGCTCTTAGGCTGCAACCACTGAGTTCAACAACATTCGGCACTGAGGCAATTGAGGTGCTCAGGATGCGCGACTTGCGCGACTTGTCGGTTTATGTACCATCGTTCACCATGCCAGCATACGGAACAAGAATCACCTCGGCAATGTATGTGCGGGGTATCGGATCAAGAGTGAACAGCCCTGCAGTGGGAGTATATATCGATGGTGTACCGGTGATGTCGAAGTCGGCTTTCAACCAACATATGTATGGAGTGAGCCGTGCCAGTGTACTGCGAGGGCCTCAGGGAACTCTCTACGGACAAAACAATGAGGGGGGACTCGTGAGGATAACATCGCTGTCGCCATTCGATAATCAGGGCACCGACATCACTCTCGGCGGTGGCACTCACGGTTACCGCAATGCAGAGGTAGCACACAGAGCACGTCTCAGCGACAGAGCAGCAATTGCCGTGGCAGGGTTCTACAACGGGCAAAACGGATTCTTCCGCAATCAAACCACCGGTGAGCGGGCTGACAATATTGACGAAGCAGGGGGGAGACTGCAACTAATGCTACGACCGACAAACAGATGGACGGCAGCACTGACAGCAGACTATCAATATACTCACCAGAATGGATTCCCCTACGGCATAATGGATGAGCAGACAGGTGAGACAGCACAGCCTGCAACAAACCGACAGGGTAACTACCGCCGCAACTCACTAATCACAGCTCTCAACCTTGGTTACGAAGGAACCATTGCCGACTTCACATCGGTAACATCTTATCAGTATCTAAAAGACTACATGCTGATGGACCAAGACTATCTGCCCGAAGACTTTATGCACCTTGAGCAACGCCAACTGCAGAACTCGCTGACACAGGAACTGACGCTTAGGAGCAAACAGAAAGACTGGTGGCGTTGGACAACGGGAGCATTCTTTTCAGCATCGTGGCTGAAGACATGGGCACCGGTGTATTTCGACGAGGCTCTCACATCACCAATAGCCAACGCCATCAACACCGCCATGTACAACGCAATGGTGAACTCTATGGCGGCACGCATGATGCAGACAGGTATGCCTCGCGAGGCGGCAATGGCAGCGGCAGCAGCGGCAATAGAGCGCGCAGGGGGCGTCAGCATGGATGTCGAGATGGGGGCACCAGGCGTGTATCGCACACCAGGATACAACCTGGCATTCTTCCACGAGTCGAACTTCTACCTCACCCCACGCTTAGTGGCAACACTCGGACTGCGATACGACTACAACCACGTGGGCATCGACTATGCCTCGGCAGCATATATGGCTATGACGGCAAACGTAATGAGAACAGAAGCCACATATACTCTTTCATCGGCATTGAACGGCAAGGTAAGCAACGACTTCAACCAGCTGCTGCCTAAATTCGGACTGCGCTACGACATCGACGAGCGTGGTAGCAATGTGTATCTCACAGCAGCAAAGGGATATCGTGCGGGAGGATTCAACATACAGATGTTTTCCGACATATTGCAGACTGAACTTAACGCCAACCGCGACCTCGCCATGCGCGGCGACTACAACGTACCTCACGACGAGGAAGCATACAAAGCCATCACAAAAACTATTGAATATAAGCCCGAGACATCGTGGAACTACGAACTGGGCACACACCTTAATCTGCTGGGAGGCAAAATTATGGCCGACATCTCAACATTCTACATGCAGGTGCGCAACCAGCAACTCAGCGTCATGGCGGGTAACTACGGATTCGGACGTATGATGGTGAATGCGGGAAAGAGCTACAGCTGTGGTGCCGAGGTGACGCTCAGTGGCACGGCACTCGGCGAACGGCTCTCGTGGATGGCATCATATTCCTACACCCACGCAATGTTCAAGGAATACACCGACAGCACACAAATCGACGGCAAGAATGTGGCCGTCAGCTACGCAGACAACCGTGTGCCATTCGTTCCCGAGCACTCGGCAGCAGCAGCAGTCGATTACACCATGCCGCTGTCAGCTGCCGTCAGCCTGCGACTGGGGGTTAATGCGCAGGGAATGGGCAAGACATACTGGAACGAGGCCAACACCGTCAGCCAGAAGTTCTACACCACACTGGGCGCGCATGCCGACGTGGTGATGAGCAACATCACCGTCAGCCTCTGGGGGCGCAACCTTACCAATACGCGCTTCAACACCTTCGCCGTGGAGAGTGCCGCCACAGGCACACGCTACACCTTCGCACAACGAGGCAATCCGCTGCAAGTGGGAGCAGATCTAAGACTGCACTTCTAAAACTCTTTTTGAAGCAAAACAATGCAGACCTGTCGCCGATGCAGGGGATATACCTCACATGGCGGCGGGTCTTTTTTTACGACCAAACTGACACACACATAGGCATCATCGATTAAGAAAGCTGTGCTGTCGTGCGTCGAGAACAGACTCAACTATGAGAATGATGAAATGATATGCCGGGGGCTATTCCGCGTTCATTGCTCCGCAGACGGGGCACCGGCCCTTGCCCTTGAGAGGGGCACCACAGCGGCCACAGACATAGGAAGGACGGCTGTGGCGATGATAAACGGCAACGGCAATGGCGATATAGATCAGCAGAAGAGGATAGCCTATATAATAGAGGGCGGTGATGCTGAACACCACATAACACACGCCACACACGGCGGCAAGACCGGCAAGATACATCACTGCCTCGCCAAAGGGAAGCAGACGGCGCACCTCGTCGACAACGGCAACGGCAATGATGACGATTGCCCACACAGAGGCGATAAACACGCCAAGAAGGGGGGACAGCGAGAAGGGGTTGAGCGACGGATGGAAATAGAAGTGTTGCCACTCCACAGCGGCAAAGTGCTGTATGCTCGCGTAGAATGTGGCGGCAACGGAAACAGCGATGGCAAGCAGCGTGGGATAGAACGACGGGATGTCGTTGAAGTGAACGATGTGGCTCTGCCTACGCATGAGGGCACGGACCACAATGACACCAACGATGGCAATGACAAGGATGAGGAAGATGAGCAGATGGGTGTCGGAAAACGTGGAGATGAAGATTGATATAGGGTCGTCGGGAACCACTTGCCTGAGCAATGCCTGCTCTGTAGTCCATCCAAACTCTGACGATGCCGTGGCTACCTTTACCCATACGGAGTCGCCAAACGACTCTACCGACGAGGGGAGGATGACAATGTCGGCAACAACGAGTGGCGAGTCGTGTGCCACACTGAATGAGTCGACCATCATACCGCCGACTACCTCCTCGGGTTGCTGACTATATAGTAGCAGCGAGTCGGACATCACTAGGAAATTGTAATTCTCGGAATAGTGGTGCTGCATGGCAAAGGTGAGAGAATCGCGTTGAGAGGGAGTGAGCTCACTCACATCAATAGCCTGCGGCGAATTGCCTACGTAGCACGACGAGAAAAGAACAACACAAAGCAATATGGTCTTATAGTTCATTGTGCAATTATTGGTTTTTAGTTATCGGTATTCGGTTTTTGTTAAAGCTAACGTTTTCGTTATCGTTTATCTCGTTAATCCGTTACTCCGTAAACGTTCATCTGGCATTCCTTGCAATCGAACTGCAGCCTGAACTGACGCCCATCAGAGAGTTGCAAGTGAAGTGGCTCTCGCCATGCAGGGCGTTTCCCACCATGACGAGTACAGTATCCCAAAGCATAACGCAGACAGTGGCGACACTGCATGAGCGGTGCACCGTCGTTTGAAGAACGGCTTACGCCACGCTCGGAATAAAAAGCCTCGGAAAGAGAGTTGGAAATATTATACTGCGACCGATGGGTGTAATGCGGAAGGGGCAGGCCACTTTGAGATATCTCACTTGCAGGCTTTGATGGCATTACTACCTGAATATCACCGCTGTGAAATGTGTTTATATCTGCTAATGCCTCACGTCGGAGGTATGCGAGCTGGCTCGATGGCACGAAATATTTATCGGCACCATCGACAATCTCAACGTCGTCGCATTGATAGATGGTACCACCAAGGCGAGTCAGCTGACGAATAATGTTTTCACGTTGTTCATTATTTGCCAACTCATGTGGGCTCTCAACACTGGCAGCACCAGAGAATCCATCACCGATCACATTGAGAAGAAATCCGCTGTCGATTGCTGAGAATACCATTCTTACCGGCAATCTGCGGATAGCTGTCTTTCCCGAGAGTATCTTCTCAAAAGAAACATCGTTGTTGCGATAGAGGGGTGTGCCTTGATGAATACCGCTGGGCATGGTAAGAGGAAAGAGCCGGTTGCCTTCGGCTCTGTTGACACGAAAGCCTTCTAACTCATGCTCATCGTTTATGAAACAGAGTCCGTCACCATTGGCAAAGGCAGCAGTGCCGGCAACAGTAAACGACCGGCCACGTATTTCCTTCACCCTACCAACATATTCACCAATAGCCTTGGGGGTGTCAAACGAAGCAATGTCGCGGCATCTGCCATCGAGGAAATAATGAGTCATGCCACGATTGAAAGTCTTCTTAAGGTTGGGGGCAAAACTGTATTCCACTCTACCCTTCGATGATCTCTCGTATCTGTCGGGATGGTGGTGGATAATGTTGTTAAGATGCTGACTATATGCCGACACGACATTCTTCACATAGCCCACGTCCTTCAGTCGTCCCTCAATCTTAAAAGAACAAGCACCGGCCTCCGCCAACTCTTCAAGACGATCAATCTGGCAAAGATCCTTCAACGAGAGCAGATGACGCTGATGCACTATCTCTCGACAATCAGCATCAATCAGATTAAACTTCAGACGGCAGAACTGGGCACACTCGCCACGATTGGCACTGCGTCCGAAGCAGTATTCCGAAGCATAGCACTGCCCCGAATAGCTCACACACAATGCTCCATGAACAAAGACTTCCAACTCCACATCGGGCACTTGTTCGTGGATGCTGCGTATCTCATCGAGTGAGAGTTCACGGGCTAGCACCACCCTGCTGAACCCGAGTTGTTGAAGCCACGCCACCTTAGATGCCGTGCGGTTATCGGTCTGCGTAGAAGCATGAAGAGAAAGTTGAAAGTTGGTTGGGAGTTGACAGTTCCCGTTCCTCATCATCTCAACAATAGCCATATCCTGAACGAGTATAGCATCGACACCAATCTCGCCCAGTTGACGAAGCAACTTCCTTACATGCTCAATCTCGTCGTCGTTGATAAGAGTGTTTACCGTAACATACACTCGTGCCGAGAATTGGTGAGCATACCGGCAAAGCTCCGAAATATCATCAATTGAATTGCCTGCTGCTGCCCGTGCACCAAACTTTGGCGCACCTATATATACGGCATCAGCTCCATGATCAATGGCAGCAATTCCGCACTCAAGGTTCTTTGCGGGAGCAAGCAACTCAAGTTTTTGCATATCAGTTATTTCGAAGATAATACCTCAACCAATTATCGAAGAATTTATCAGCACTATTCCGCCATGTAGGGAGAGGCTCTTTTTCGGGGTCATCATCGGTGAAATAATTCACTGGCAAATCTACATCACTGCGTTTGCCATAGTCGCGACGATATTCATTTGCAAGTGTATGTGTCGCATACTCCATGTGCCCTGTCACAAAAATCTCTGCTCCGTCGCGTGCCGAAACGATACTCACTCCGCTCAAAGGCGACTCGGCAAGAATCTGCAAGCCACTCTCAGCAAGAACGTCTTCCCGTCGTATTTCCGTATGGCGGCTGTGTGGCATCGGGAACGGATTATCTATTCCTTCAAACAACGGCATTGAAGTGTCGGTTATCGTTTGCGGGAAGATACCGAACTTCTTTTTTGGCAGGGCATATTTTGGTATTCCATAATGGAAAAAGAGTCCTGCTTGTGCCGCCCAGCAGATGTAGAGTGTTGAACGCACTGAGTCTTGTGCCCAAGAAAAAATCGTCGTCAACTCATCCCAATACGTCACATCTCTGAAATTGAGTTGCTCAACAGGTGCACCCGTTATTATAAGTCCATCAATACCAGTCGATTTTATTTCTTCGAAAGTATGATAGAACTTCTGCATATGTTCAGCCGAAGTATGCTTAGGTGTGTGTGTACTGAGCCGCATTAAAAGCAGTTCCACAGACATTGACGAGGCCGACAGCAAGCGCACAAAATCTGTTTCTGTCTCTTCCTTAAAAGGCATCAAATTGAGCAACGCCACACGCAAACGACGACGAGCACACCCGTCGCTGCAGGCATGCTCATCGTGTTGTATATCTATCCCCTCTTTTCTCAACCGCTCTATAGCCGGGAGATTAGAAGGAAGAAGTAGCGACGTCACTCGTTTCATACAATTACCAGAGGTTCAGTCGTTCGTTCTCAGGAATATACATTTTGTCGCCAGGCTTCACACCGAATGCCTCATACCATGCATTGATATGTGGCAGAGCACCATCCACACGCCATTTGCCAAGCGAATGAGGATCGCTCTTTGTGCGACTGCGGATTTCTTTTTCAGTGATATTGCCTGCCCATACACCAGCGTATGCAAGGAAGAAGCGCTGCGCAGGGGTTAGTCCGTCGATGGTTGAAAGCGGAGCGTTCTTTGTGGCATTGAGGAATGCATTGAATGCCACCTGCAGTCCGCCGTGGTCGGCAAGGTTCTCGCCAAGTGTGAGGCGACCGTTTCCATTCAGGTCGGGCAACACTTTAATGTTTGAGAAGAAGTCGGCATACTTGCCTGTACGCTCTTCAAATCCCTTTCCGTCGGCCTCTGTCCACCAGTCAATCATGTTGCCATCCTTATCGTAGTGACGTCCTTGGTCGTCGAAACCGTGTGTCATCTCATGACCGATAACCACTCCGATAGCGCCATAGTTAAAGGCATCGTCGGCTGTCGGGTCGAAGAATGGCACCTGAAGAATTCCTGCAGGGAAGCAGATTTCGTTGGTAGTCGGGTTGTAATATGCGTTCACCGTCTGCGGTGTCATGTACCATTCGGTATTGTCAACAGGCTTACCTGCCTTGCGCTCAATCTCATCCTTATCCCAGAACATACGGCAAGCGATAACATTCTCGTAGTAACTCTTCTCAGGATCGATTGTGAGCCCGGTCATATCTTTCCACTTGTCGGGATAACCAATCTTCACGAAGAAGGTAGAGAGTTTCGAGAGTGCATTCAACTTTGTATCTGTCTCCATCCAGTCTTGTGCCATTATTCTCTCAGCAAGCGATAGTTGAAGGTTCTTAACAAGGCGTTCCATGCGCTCTTTAGAAGATGCAGGGAAGTATCTCTCAACATACATCTTGCCCAATGCCTCGCCCATCTGAGCCTCCACCTGATTTGTAGCACGCTTCCAACGTGGGAAATTCTCCTTACGCCCGCTCATTGTCTTGCCGAAGAAGTCGAAGTTAGCCTCAACAACATCGTCGCTCAGATAGCTTGCCGAACCGGTGATGACATCCCATTCCATATAGGCACGCAACTGATCGGCAGAATGTGTTCCGATCAACTTATCGGCTCCAGCCAGGAAGTCGGGCTGTCCGATTATCATCTCCTGGAAATATTTCGTTGCGACACCTTCGGCATTGAGGAATTTCTCGAGTGGTATATTTGGATATATTGCCTTGAATACCTCGAGCGTCACCTTGTTATAGTTAGCCTCTACATCGCGCAATTCTGTGCGACTCTTGCTCACTTGAGCAAGCTGAGTCTCGTAATCGAGTATGAGTTCCATTTTCTTCTGGGCTTCTTTCTTCTTGAATCCGAATAGCTGGAACATGCGCACAATGTGCTTTTTATATGCCTCGCGTATTTCTGTTGTAGGCTTGTCGCTGTCAAGATAATACTCTTTCTGTCCGAGAGTCAGACCACCTTGATAAACATTCAGGATGTTCTGCGAAGCATTCTTCTCATCGGCACCGAAACCAATGCCCATTGGTACACCAATTCCGAGCGCAGCATATTTGTCTTGTATCGCGCGCAGAGCCTCTACTGTAGGTGCTGCCTCAATCTCTTTTATAAGCGTCATTGCGGGTTTCACACCTTCCTTATTTCGACGGGTGCTGTCCATTGCGAGCTTATAATAGTCGGATAGCTTCTGCTCAACAGTACCCTTGGCATAGTTGCCCTTCTGCAACTCATCGAGGATAGAGTTGATGCGCTTGTTGTTGTCTTCTGCCAAGCGGTCGAAACTGCCATATCGTGAATAGGCTGCAGGCAGTGGGTGCTTCTTCATCCATCCGCCACAGGCATACTCATAGAAGTTATCACCAGGTTTTACCGTCTGATTCATGTCAGACAAATCGATTCCAGACTTTAAGGGAGTCTGCGACATTGCTGCTGTTGCTAGCATAGCAAATGCGGTCATGATAAATACTTTTTTCATTTTATTAAGTCCTTTAGAGTTTTAAATCTTCAAGTTTTTCCGACAGCGACATCCAGAGGTTGTTCTCCTCGTCGAGCTTTCGGGTTATCGATGTGTATTCCGTTACGAGTTCCATATTTGCGGCATTCTCTGGATTCATAAACAACGAGTCGAGCTCTTTCAACCGCTTTTCCATTTTCGATATTCTCTCCTCGCATTCCTTCACGTCTTTCTCTGCGCGGCGTATCTTCTTCTGTTGCTCTTTCCGTTCAGCATAGTTCTGCTTGCCGAGCGATGGTGCTGAGGCAGTATCCGCCGATGCTGTTGCCGATGCCGACGACAATGATTGCACATTAGCCGACGTGTTGAGCTCGTCGAGGCTTTCCATTTTCTTTCTGCGAAGAAAATCGTAGATGCCTCCGAGATGCTCTCTTACACGACCGCCACCGAATTCATACACCTTCGACACAAGTCCGTCGAGGAACTCGCGGTCGTGACTTACGATGATTGCTGTGCCATCAAAGGCACGGATGGCTTCTTTAAGCACATCCTTCGATGCCATGTCGAGGTGGTTTGTGGGCTCGTCGAGAATGAGCAGGTTCACTGGCTCGAGCAACAATTTTATCATTGCAAGCCTGCTACGCTCACCGCCACTGAGCACTCCCACCCTCTTGTCCGACTCCTCGCCGCCAAACATGAATGCTCCGAGTATGTCTTTAATCTTTAGCCTTATCTCGCCTCGCGCCACACGATCGATTGTCTCAAACACGGTCAGGCTTTCGTCGAGCATCTGAGCCTGGTTTTGCGCGAAGTATCCTATCTGCACATTGTGCCCAATCTTCAGCGTCCCATCGAAGGGTATCTGCCCCATTATCGAGCGCACGAGAGTAGTCTTACCCTCACCGTTGCGCCCCACGAAAGCCACTTTGTCACCGCGGCGAAGGGTGAAGGTGACATTGCTATAAACCCGATGCTCGCCGAAACTCTTGCCTACCTCATCGCAGATGATGGGATAATCACCGCTCCTCAGGCACGGTGGGAACTTCAGATGCATCGCGGGATTGTCTTCCCCATCGATTTCAATAGGCACTATTTTTTCCAGCTGGCGTATTTTTTGCTGCACCTGCACGGCTTTCGTAGCCTGATAGCGGAAGCGCTCAATGAACGCCCGTCCATCGGCTATTTCCTTCTGCTGGTTCTCGTAGGCACGCATTTGCTGCTCACGACGTTCACGACGCAGAACCACATATTCGTCGTACTTCACACGATAGTCGTTAATGCGTCCGCAACTGATGTCGAGCGTACGGTTGGTGACATTATTTATAAATGCCCTGTCATGACTGACGAGCACCACACTACTGCCGCTTGAGGCAAGGAACTGCTCGAGCCATTGTATGCTCTCAATGTCGAGATGGTTAGTGGGCTCGTCGAGCAACAGCACATCGGGGCGCTCCAAGAGTATCTTTGCGAGCTCGATGCGCATGCGCCATCCTCCGCTGAACTCAGCCGTGGGGCGGTCGAAGTCGGTACGTTTGAATCCGAGTCCAATGAGGGTTCGCTCAATCTCTGCCTCGTAGTTATCGCCGCCCATCATCAGGAAGCGGTCGTGAGCCTCGGTATATCTCTCCACCAGCTGCATGTAGTCAGAGCTCTCGTAGTCGGTTCTTTCCGACAGTTGGCGGTTCATCTTCTCGAGCTGCTGAGCCATCTTCGTGCGCGCCTCGAATGCCTTGCGTGTCTCTTCGCGAACAGTGGTCTGATCTTGCAACTTCATCACCTGCGGCAGATAGCCGATGGTGGTGTCGCCCGATGGTGTCACCGTGCCCGACGTGGCAGCTTGCATACCGCAGATAATCTTTAGCAGAGTCGACTTTCCAGCACCATTCTTCCCCACCAGCGCTATCCTGTCGTGATCGCCAATGGTAAACGTTGCATCGCTGAAAAGCGGCTTCGTGCCAAACTCCACTGTCAGATGTTCTACCGAAATCATCCCGATTGCTCTTTCTCTACTATCTGCTCTTTACAATATATCTTGCAAAATTAATCAAAAAAGTTGAATTATATACCCACTAAAAGAAAAAAATACTCCCAAAGGGAAGTTGCTTACAAATTATCTCCCAGTTTATCTGCATTTCCTTTCAACTTTCACTTTTCACCTTTCAATTTTCAACTAAAACAGCCTTATTTATACGCATTCTACATAAAAACGCTCATTTTTCGCCTTCAAACCCGTTTTTCGCCCAAATCATCGAAATACCCCACTTTTTCATAAAAACCCTCTAACCTCCTCAGTCTCAACTTCCTGCATGCCTTTTGATTAGTAGAGTCACCCTTTGGGGGATTAGGGGGCTCCCATTAAAGAGGCTCTTTAATGCCATTAAAGTGCCCAAGTAACAGTCTTAAAGTGCCTCTTTAATGGCCTTAAAAGGCCCTTTTACCAGCGTAAGGAAAGCCAAAAAAGAGCGATTTTAACTTAAAATACGCTAAAAAAAGCACTTTTTTGTCCTTTTTTACCCATTTTTCTGTCTTTCTATATCGTTGCTTTGGTTATCGGAAAAAAGTGCTTTCAAATTGAAAGTAAATCATCAGAATGACATCTATATCGCTTTGAATTAGCTTATTTTTCAATAAAAAAAAAAGATTGTGTTAAGTCAAAGAAAATTAAAAACTATGTTTTTATTTTGTTCTACGCTCGACTTTTTGTAACTTTTCCATATTGATAATGAAGAAGTTACGGCGTCTCGGAATAAAAAATATATAAATATATTTTGTTC
>CACZRN010000077.1 GCA_902783625.1 uncultured Prevotellaceae bacterium | reverse complement strand
TTAAAAAGAAAAAATCATGAAAAGAATTCTTTTTATCATTATCGCTTTGGCATTAAAGTCAAGCCTCTATGCGCAAGATGATTACCGCCCGTTCGTCAAGGAAGGAAAGACATGGAACTACATTATTTATACAAATGGTCAAGAAAGTTTTCCTGCTCGTCTTGTCATAGAAGGAGATACGACCATTGAGAATGTCGAGTATAAAAAAGTAATGCATTATTCTGATGTGCATTGGACGGATGAAATGTCTAAGGATTTCCTATATGCCGTTATTAGAGAAAAAGATAAAAAAGTATATTTCAGGTATATCTACTATGTGGATGTTTACAATTGTTTAGAACCAAGCAACGAGGCCCTCATATATGATTTTGGTTTGAAAATTGGTGATATCTTTGTTGAAGACTTTTATGGAATTGTCAATGATTGGTCAACTAAGTTAAAATTGGAATCAATTGATGAAAAAGACGGAATGCGTTTATTCTTTTTCTCAATAAATAATAATTCCACGAGGCAGTGGGTTGAAGGTGTTGGCGGTCGCGATGCTTTAGGACTTGAAGAAAGGTTTCCAAATCCCACTTGTATTGATTGTACCTTATATTTCCCGACACTTGTGTCGTGCACTCTCGGCGATGAGGTCTTGTGCAGTTTCGATAAAGACGGCAATGTGGTGCTGGGCGTTGAGGAGGTAAAGACAGAAGTAGATAAAGACAAATTTGTCTATGACCTGCAGGGTCGCAAGTTGAATGTTGAGCCTTCTCATGGCATATACATCAAGGACGGCAAGAAGATTGCGAGGTAAACAACGAAGTCAACTGTCTGACTTGCAGGAAAGAGGCAAGACGACAATGAAAAGTGAGAAAAACTCTCGCATTATTCCTGAGTGGAGTGATGCGGGAGTTTTTGTGTGGGCGCAGAGAGATGGCAGTTGGACGTTTTCCCAAAAATACTTAAATAGGAGTGCTATTTGTTCATGATATGAATTATATTTTATATTTTTGTACTCGAAAAATAGGGATTTGGAAAATGAAAATAATTAAAGATAAATCGTTTGGTGGGGAGCGTCCACTGTTCGGAATGAAAGATACAAGGCTCGAGGGTGTCACCATCACTGAGGGCGAGTCGGGCATTAAGTGTTGCCAAAATATCGAGGCCGAGGGCTGCAGGTTTATAGGCAAATATCCCTGGTGGCATGTGGATGGCTCGCTGATAGAGAATTGTTATTTCGAGGTGGGTTCGCGCTCCGCTATCTGGTATAGCAACGACATGACGATGCGCAACACGGTGATTGACGCACCTAAGCTGTTCCGCGAGATGAGAAACCTGACACTGGAGAATGTCACCATCAACGATGCCGACGAGACGTTCTGGAACATTCGTGGGCTGAAGATTCGCAATGTGACCTTGCATGAGGGCACCTATCCCTTCATGTATTGTGAGGATGTGGATGTCGATGGACTGGTGAGCGACTCGAAATATGTGTTCCAGTATTGCAAGAATGTGGTGGTGCGTAATGCGCGGATTGTGACGAAAGACTCTTTCTGGGAGTGTGAGAATGTCACCATCTACGACTCGGTGCTCGACGGTGAGTATCTGGCTTGGCACTCGAAGAACGTGCGCTTGGTGAACTGCCACATTGCTGGTGAGCAGCCTTTGTGCTATCTCGACGGGGTGGTGTTGGAGAACTGCACCTTCGACGCTGCCTGCGACCGTGCCTTCGAGGACTCGGTGGTGGAGGCCGACATTCGTGGTGCCATCACTGAGATAAAGAACCCCATCAGCGGGCATATAGTTGCCGACGAAATAGGGCGCATAACCTACGACGAGTATGCCAAAGAGCCTCACGACTGCGTGATAGAGGTAAGATAACGGGAACAACGATAACGGGAACGAAAACGATAACTTTCAACTTCCAATGAGTAATTATCAATTTGATAAGTTGACCGTGCGCCGTGGTACCAACTCATATAAATGGGACGAGGCCGAGGGCGACGATGTCATTCCTATGTGGGTGGCCGACATGGATTTTGAGACTGCGCCGTGCATTGTCGAGGCATTGAGGAAGAGAGTCGATCATGGCATCTTCGGATATACACTTGTGCCCGAGAGCTACTACGAGGCTGTTATTGGTTGGTTCGGCCGTCGCCATCAGTGGACCATCAGTCGCGAGTGGATAATGTACACATCGGGAGTAGTGCCGGCCCTCTCGGCAACGATAAAGGCACTGTGCCGCGTGGGTGACAAGGTGATAGTACAGACGCCAGTTTACAACTGCTTCTTCTCGTCGATACGCAACAATGGGTGCGAAGTGCTTGAGAATCCTCTGCATCGCATTGGCGACACCTACGAGATGGATTTCGCCGACCTTGAGTTGAAAGCTGCCGACCCACGTGCCAAGGTGCTGTTGCTTTGCAATCCGCATAACCCCGCAGGACGGGTGTGGAAAAGCGAGGAACTCATGAGGCTCAACGATATCTGCGTGGCTAACGGAGTGATGGTGGTGAGCGACGAGATACATTGCGAACTCGTGATGCCTGGATATAAATACACTCCGTTTGCATCGGTGTCGGCTTCGTGTCTCGATAACTCTGTGACACTGAATTCACCCTCGAAGTCGTTCAACACCGCTGGGCTGCAGATAGCCAATATCATATCGAACAATGCTGATGTGCGCCGTCGTATCGACCGCGCCATAAATATCAACGAGGTGTGCGACGTGAATCCTTTCGGCGTCATCGCTTTGCAGGCTGCTTACAACGAAGGCGAGGATTGGCTGACAGCACTCAATGCCTACTTATATGATAACTATCAGGCGCTCTGCCGGTTCTTTGCCGAAAATCTGCCGCAGTTGCCCATCACACGCCTTGAAGGCACGTATCTGGTGTGGGTAGACATCACGGCTACGGGACTAACCTCCGACGAACTGACCGAACGCCTGCTCGTGGAAGGCAAGGTGCTCGTGAACAGCGGCACAATGTATGGTCCCGCCGCAGGAGAGGGATTCATACGACTGAACATCGCTTGTCCTTGGGCAAGGATGATGGAGGGACTCTACAGAATCAAGTCCGTGATAGGATAGCAGATCGGCGACTGCACACTGCCCTCGGGAGGCAGACAAGACACTTGTTGACCAAACATACATGCTATGAAAATATCTCGATTACCTTTGCTTGTGAAGATTATCATTGCGATAATCATCGGCGTGATGCTCGGACAGATAGTCCCTGGGTTTGTCGTGCGCACGATGAACACCTTCGTAGGACTGTTCGACCAACTGCTGCGGTTCCTCATTCCGCTCATAATAGTGGGACTCGTCACTCCCGCCATCGCCGATGTGGGCGAACGGGCAGGGAAGATGTTACTCATAACTGTGGTGGTGGCTTATGCTTTTACTGTGTTCTCGGGACTGTTTGCATATTGCTTCAGCACGGCGCTGTTCCCGTCGTTCCTCGATGCTGGCGGAATGGCACAGCTTGAGGGAAAGAGTATGGAGTTTTTGCCATATTTCGAGATAAAGATACCTCCTTTGGCCGATGTTATGACAGCGCTTGTGGTGTCATTCATGCTCGGATTGGGCATTGCCGTGTTTAAGTCGCCAACACTGAAAAGCGGATTCGACGAACTGAAGGACATCGTGGTAAATACTATTGAGAAGGTAGTAATCCCCATATTGCCATTCTACATCTTCGGACTTTTTCTCGATATCACTGCCGTGGGTAAGGTGGCGTCGGTGCTGTCGGCATTCGTGGCCATTGTGATTATCATTTTCACAATGACCCTCGTGCTCCTGTTGCTTCAGTATTCGCTTGCGGGAATCATCATTCATCGCAATCCTCTTCCCTTGCTACGTAATATGCTCCCAGCCTATTTCACTGCTCTGGGTACTTCATCGTCGGCAGCCACGATACCTGTCACCCTGAAGCGTGCCATCAGCAATGGAGTGTCGGAGTCGGTGGCGGGATTCGTTGTGCCTTTATGTGCCACGATACACCTATCGGGAAGTACGCTGAAGATAACATCGTGCGCCGTAGGACTGATGATCCTCCTTGGTATGCCATTCAGTTTTCCGATGTTTCTCGGTTTTGTGATGATGCTTGGCGTCACGATGGTGGCTGCACCGGGAGTGCCTGGTGGAGCAATAATGGCTGCACTGGGAGTGCTAAGCGGTGTTCTGGGATTCGATTCGCAGCAACAGGCAATGATGATAACCCTCTACATCGCAATGGACAGCTTCGGCACAGCATGCAATGTGACGGGCGACGGAGCAATAGCACTCATTATCGACAAACTTCATCGCTCCAATTTGGCGAGGATGAAGAAAGACGACCAAGCGCATACAGGAACAGAACAAGAATAAACTAACCATCAATAAGATATGAAAGAAAATATATCCCATCGGCTCTCGCTTCTTCGAGAGGTTATGCGGCAAGAACGTCTCGGGGCATTTATCTTCCCCAGTACAGACCCCCATCAGAGTGAGTATGTCGCCGATTGTTGGAAAGGTCGTGAGTGGATAAGCGGTTTCAATGGCTCGGCAGGCACCGCTGTCGTTACGATGACGAGTGCTGCTCTGTGGACTGACTCACGCTATTTCATTGCAGCTGAAGATCAGCTCAGTGGTACCGAGTTTCAGCTCATGCGCCTGAAGATGCCCGACACGCCTACCATAGCCGAGTGGATAGGGCGGGAGTTACGTGGTAGTGGTTCGACAGAGGTGGGTATCGATGGCATGGTGGCATCGGTCGCCGATGTAGAAAGCCTTATCGCCGACCTACGCCATGAAGGTGGTCTCACCCTGCGGACAAACCTCGATGTGCTCGGTAGGATTTGGGCAGATCGTCCGTCGATGCCTATGAGCAAAGCTGAGATTCAACCACTGGAATATGCAGGTGAGGGGGCAGATAACAAGTTGAAACGAGTACGGGCTGCTTTGCGTAAAGAGCATGCCGACGGTATGCTGATGGCCGCACTCGACGATATAGCGTGGACACTCAACCTGCGTGGTCAGGATGTTCATTGCAACCCCGTGGTGGTGAGTTATCTGCTCATCGCTTCCGATAAGGCAACGCTCTTCGTCGATCAGCGTAAGATAACCGCCGAAGTGGAGATATATCTTCGTTCCATTGGAGTGAAAATAGCTCCTTATACTGATATCGTCAAAGGGTTGAAGGATTATTTCGAATATAATATCTTGATTGACCCTAATGAGGTTAGCTATGCTCTTTACCGTCAGTTACCTCCAGAGCGCATCGTGCGCAGACCATCTCCTGTCCCTTTCTTAAAAGCGGTGAAGAACGACGCTGAGATAGCGGGCTTTCACCGGGCAATGATACGCGATGGAGTGGCAATGGTGAAATTCCTTCATTGGCTACTCCCAGCTGTTGAGGCAGGAGGACAAACGGAGATGACTATTGACGAGAAACTCACTTCGTTGCGTCGCGAGCAGAAATTGTTCCGAGATATTTCGTTTGATACTATCGCCGCCTATCAGGAGCATGGTGCCATAGTGCATTATGAGGCAACGCCTGAAACCGATGTCAGTTTGCGGCCAGAAGGCTTCCTCTTGCTCGATAGCGGTGCACAATATCAAGATGGTACCACCGATATTACCCGCACCATCGCTCTTGGACCTGTCACCCGCGAGCAGAAACTCGTTTATACTCTTGTCCTGAAAGGGCACATACAATTAGAGATGGCGAAATTCCCCGAACGTGCATCGGGCACGCAGATCGATGCTTTGGCTCGCGAACCGCTTTGGCGTTATGGACTCAACTATCTTCATGGTACAGGGCATGGGGTAGGGGCTTACCTGAATGTGCACGAGGGGCCGCACCAGATACGTATGGAGTGGAAACCCTCGCCGTTGCTTGCGGGGATGACCGTAACCGACGAGCCGGGGGTGTATCTTGCAGGGCGCTTTGGGGTGCGCATAGAGAACACCCTTCTTGTGAAGGAATATTCGCATCGTGAGGATGGCGAACCACTTCCTGACGAATTTGGACGATTCCTTCAGATGGAACCTCTCACTCTTTGTCCGATCGACAAGTCTCCGATTTTGGTTGACATGCTCACCGACGAAGAGATTGCTTGGCTAAACGCCTATCATGCTCTTGTTTTCGAGCGTCTGTCGCCATATCTCGACGAGGATGAATGTAAATGGCTACGTGAGGCGACGGACAGACTAACGAAATGACAGATTAACGGATTAACTTTTAACCGTTATGCAAACTATGAAGAAATTAATATCTATCTTTCTGCTGATGTCGATGAGTCTCATGACGCATGCAGAGTATACCATTGTCGATACCTTATATTATTCAAGCGGCATCTACCCTGGCACGGAGCGTGTTGTGAAGGTGTACGTGCCTGGTAAATATACGGGTGAAACCCCCGCTTGTCTCTATCTGGGGCTCGACGGAGTTCAATGTCGTGCGCCCGAAATAATCGACAGTCTTATCGCCGTGGGTAAGATGCCGATGACGATAGGGGTTTTTGTCGAGGCTGGTGTGGTAAAGAACAAGCGCGGCGAGATGATGCGTTTCAATAGAAGCAATGAGTTTGACATGACCGATGGTCACTTTGCCCAGTTCATCGAAGAAGAACTATTGCCTTTTGTCGAGGGTATCACCCTTCCCGACGGACGCCGTGTGCGACTCTCGAAAGATGGTGCCGACCATATGATTTTCGGGCTCAGCAGTGGTGGTATTGCCTCGTTCAATGTGGCATGGCAACGCCCCGACCTGTTCAAGAGAGTGTTTTGTAGTATCGGCACCTTCGTCTCTATGCGAGGTGGAAACGATCTTCAGGCGCTTGTGAGGAAGCACGAGCCACTCCCCATACGTCTGTTTCTCCACGATGGCGAGAACGATGTCTGGAATCCGATCTTCGGCCATTGGTATGAGGCGAACAAACTAATGGCTTCGGCGCTCGACTTTGCCGGATATGATGTGCGATATGATTGGAATGACGGAGGGCATGACGGGCGACGAACAAATCAGATTTACGCCTCGGTGATGGAGTGGCTTTGGCACGACTGGCCTATGCCTATAAACCGGGGAATGAGTAAGAACGGGCTTCTCACCGATCTGCAAGTGTCTGACTACGACGGTGAGTGGACGTGCGATCCTATAGACTCCGACGACATCCCCCTCGTCTATGACACGCTGAGGGCTGTCTATCCCGATGGCACTCTCGGAGTAATACCACATAAGGGCACCAATTGTCTTTGGCAATACTATATCGACGAAGAGGGTAGTCGCCTTTATGGTCAGCCGTTCTATTGGCTTCACTCCTACGACAATTCACAACTTAAGATAGGTCCTATGGCTTTCGATGGCGACGGATATCTCTACGTGGTGACTAATGCCGGTGTGCAGATACTCGATCATAACGGGCGTGTGCGTGCTATCCTTTCACAACCCGACATTGATCCCGAGTATTGCCTGAGCATGACGATAGAAGACGGGCGACTGAACATCTATACCGTTGAGAGCACCGTCTATTGGCGGCACCTGAACATTAAGGCTCCCGTCGCAGGTGTTCGTCCGAAAGGGCAGGGCGCGGGATGATTTTCAGTTATAAAAGAAGAACGAGGCAGAGGGAACGATAATCCCCCTGCCTCGTTTGTTGTTTACAATAGAATTTTTAGCTTGGTGCCCAAATCTTATTTCCCGAACATCCGATTCTCTCCTCTGCGGCTAGCTCGCTGAGGGCTGCCTGCACATGCTTGTCGACCAGTCCGAGACGGATTGTCTCGTCCAAGGTGTGCTCTTTTCCGTCGCTGAGCAGTTGCAGTATTGCCTTTTTCGCTTCCGCCACTCTCTTCCCGATGTCCTTCGAAGGGTTATTCCGTGAGCATATATCGCAGATGCCACAATCTTGGGTTTCCGTCTCTCCGAAGTATGCCAGAAGCTGACGGCTTCGGCAGATGTCGTCGTTCGAGCAGTAGTTCTTCATCGCCTCGAGCCTCTGTGCAAGACTCTCGCGGCGCTTCTCATACACGTCTTCGGGTATGACGACCAGATCCTCTGGTACCCTATCACGCTGATATGTCACAATGGGAGCGTTTCGTCCTGGTATGAAATGCACTATGCGCTGATGGGTTAGTGAGCGGAGCAGCTGATACACCTGCTGAGCGTTCATCTCGGCATGGCGGGCAATACTGTTGAGTTCCACGAAGGTATAGTCGATAAACAACGTTCCATATTGTCGCAGGAGCACCGTCACCAGCTTCTGTTCTGCGGGTGACAGATAGTCGAGGCTGTCGAGTTGCGAGCGTGTGAGAAGGAATTTCAGCCGTGGCTTCAGGTCGGGTTGCTCTTCATAGTCGATATATCCGCACGATGTGAGTATGCTGAGTGCCGACTCGGTGGCAATAGGTTGCAGATGATATGTCTTGATGAACTCGTCGGTGTCGAGCATGAATGTATGCCCCATGCCGCTTCCCTCTGCCAGCTGATAGTAGTAGGCGAGGTGCGAGTACACCTTTCTGATGTATTCTTTCTCGGGGAAGTTGTTCGTCAGTCGCCTAGATAGGCGCATGTTCTCCGACTTGTCGATGAGCATCACGGCATATGCCTTCTTCCCGTCGCGCCCTGCCCGTCCTGCCTCTTGGAAATACTCCTCGGGCGAGTTCGGCACGTCGTAGTGAATCACCATCCTCACATCGGCCTTGTCGATGCCCATGCCGAAGGCATTGGTGGCCACCATCACCCGTATCTTGTCGGCTGTCCACTTCTCCTGCCGCTCGTTCTTCAGCGATGTCTCTAGCAGGGCATGATAGGCATCGGCGCTGATGCCCTCGTGTTGTAGATAGCGTGCCAGTTCCTTCGTGCGCTCCCTGCTGCGCACATATACTATTGCCGAGCCCTTCACCGACCTCAGTATGTGGACCATCTCCGCCTCTTTGTCGTCAGTGTGTCTTACCACATACGCCAGGTTCTTCCGCCTGAAGCTCATCGTTATCACGTTGTCCTCCCTAAAGGCGAGTTGCTTCTCGATATCGCTCACCACTCCCCTTGTTGCCGTCGCCGTGAGGGCGAGTATCGGTGCATCGGGCTTTAGCTTGCGCAGGTCGGCTATCTGAAGATACGACGGGCGGAAGTCGTGTCCCCACTGACTAATACAATGAGCCTCATCGACGGTGATGAAACTCACTTTTATGTGTCTTACTTTCTTTTGGAAAATCTCCGACTGGATGCGTTCAGGCGATATGTATAATATTTTCACGCCGCCGAAGATGCAGTTCTCGAGAGTGGTTATTATCTCACGCCTCGACATGCCCGAGTGTATTGCTGCTGCCCTTATGCCCACGTGTGTCAGGTGTTGCACCTGGTCGTTCATTAGTGCGATGAGCGGTGTAATCACTATGCACACCCCCTCCATTGCCATCGCCGGCACTTGGAATGTTATCGACTTTCCTCCGCCAGTGGGCATCAGTCCCAGGGTGTCGCGCCCTGCTCCGATGCTTTCGATTATCTGTCGCTGTATGCCTCGAAAGTCATCGTAGCCCCAATAGGTCTTCAGGATTTGTCTATAGTGCATAGTTCACGGTCCATAGTGCATAGTTCGTAGTGTATAGTGTATAGTGCGTAATAAACTCTACACTCTACATTCTACACTCAAAACTCATTCTCCGTTCGGGCGGATGTCTTCAATCTGCAGTTGTACTTTGTTACGCTTGAAGATGTTATCCTCGATGGTGTATGCTATGTCGAAGCTACGTTTCGATTTTATGTATCTTGCCGCTGCGCTCTGTCCGAAGGCGATGCCTCCTATCACGTCGGCCGATTTCGAATCGACGAGTTCGAGCTTTATATGCTCTTGTTCGCGCCCCACCACCTTACTCGTGCCGTAGTCGTACACGCCAAGGGTGGCGAATACCGGTTTCGGGTTGTCGGGGCCGAAGGGTGCAAAGCGCTTTAGGTCGGAATGCAGGCGTTTGGTGATGTCCTTGAAGTCGAGCATAGCGTCGATGTTGAGTGTGGCCTCCGTCTGCTCAGGTTGTATATGCTCCTCGACATACTTCTGGAATCGTTTTCTGAACTCTGGGATGTCGGCCCATTTCAGTGTGAGTCCTGCGGCATAGGTGTGTCCGCCGAAGTTCATGAGCAGGTCGCGGCAGCTCTTTATGGCAGCATACACGTCGAATCCCGTCACGCTACGTGCCGACCCTGTGGCGAGGTCACCGTCGCGGGTGAGCACCACCGTGGGGCGGAAGTATATTTCGGTCAGTCGCGATGCCACGATACCCACCACGCCCTTCTTCCAGTTCTCGTCGTAGAGCACCACCGACTGTTGATGCTTCTGGCTCTCCAGTCGCGAGACTATCTGGTTGGCCTCTTCGGTCATCTGCTTGTCGATGTCCTTGCGCTGCTCGTTGTACTGGTCGATGTGTCGTGCCTGAGCCAGTGCGTTTTGGAAGTCGCGCTCCACAAGCAGGTCAACACTCTCCTTGCCGTTCTCCATGCGTCCCGAGGCGTTTATGCGCGGGCCAATCTTGAACACGATGTCGCTCATTGAGATGTCGCGCCCCGTGAGTCCGCAAATGTCGATGATAGCCTTCAGTCCTACGCTCGGGTTTTGGTTGAGCTGCTTCAATCCGTGAAAGGCGAGTATGCGATTCTCGTCCACCGTCGGCACTATGTCGGCGGCGATGCTCACGGCGCAGAAGTCGAGCAGGGGGATAAGCCGCGAGAACGGGATGGCGTTGTTCTTGGCAAAAGCCTGCATGAACTTGAATCCCACTCCGCACCCGCAGAGGTGTTTGAAAGGATACGCGTCGTCGGCGCGCTTAGGGTTAAGTATTGCCACGGCCGGTGGCAATACGTCGTCTGGCATGTGATGGTCGCAGATGATGAAATCGATGCCCAGGCTCTTGGCCTCTTCGATTTCCTTCACCGCCTTGATGCCACAATCGAGGATGATGATGAGCTTCACACCTGTCTCCACGGCGTATTGTAGTCCCTTGTCGCTTACTCCGTATCCCTCCTCATACCTGTCGGGTATGTAGTAGTCGATGTTGGAATAGAATTGCTGCAGGAACTTATACACCAGCGCCACCGCGGTACATCCGTCAACATCGTAGTCGCCATAGACGAGAATGCGCTCCTTACGCCCCATGGCGTCGTTGAGTCGGTCGACAGCCACGTACATATCCTTCATCAGGAACGGGTTTATCAAGTCGGCCAACTGCGGACGGAAGAACCTTTTAGCCTCCGATTCGGTGGTGATGCCGCGCTTTATGAGCAGCCCGGCGAGAGTCTTGTTTATGTTAAGTTTCTCGCCCAGCTCTGTCGCCGCATTGTCCTCTTCCGGAGTAGGTGTTGTGTAATTCCATTTAAAGTGCATTTATGTAATTTTTATTATCTTCTTCGCCTATGGACATAATCCGCCGTAAAGTTACAAAATTTTCTTCACAATCAGTCAGCTTTCTTGTTTTTTTAGATTATTTATACATTCATCGCTCACATTGTCGATATGTTGAGCCGCCCGGAAAATGATGCGGCAGGTATGGCACGAAGATTTTCCTATGAGCTAAGAAAGCCCATTGCGCCTCGATGCCTGGCGCATTCTTCCGCACTGCATACCCCCTTCATGTGGAATTTTCTCTCGTTCTTTTTCCACCCATCTCTATTGGTATCAAAAAATTTTGCTAGCATTTGGAGCCCCTTGATAAGGGGCGGATGTAAGGCAGGGATTTCTTTCACTCGAAATTTTGCTAGCATTTGGAGTCCCTTGATAAGGGGCGGACGTAAGGCAGGGATTTTCTTTCACTCGAAATTTTGCTAGCATTTGGAGCCCCTTGATAAGGGGCGGACG
>CACZRN010000076.1 GCA_902783625.1 uncultured Prevotellaceae bacterium | reverse complement strand
GGCTCGGGATGCATTGCAGTGTCGCTGGCACTCGATGTAGATGACTCTGTGGTGACAGCAATAGACATCTCGCCCGACGCCATTGCCGTGGCACAAAAGAATGCCGATGCATTGGGGGCAAAAGTCGAATTCTCTTGCGCCGACATATTGCACACCGCACCAAGTGTGAGCAGTTTCGACATAATAGTGAGCAACCCGCCATACATCTGCAACAGCGAGAAGCAGACGATGGAGAAGAACGTAGTGGAATACGAACCCCATCAGGCTCTCTTTGTCGATGATGACGATGCCATGCTCTTCTACCGTGCCATAAGCAGATATGCCGCTGTGGCACTTGCCATCGGCGGGAGTCTTTGGTTTGAGATAAACGAGCGCTTTGGCAGCGAAGTGGTGAAATGCATCGCCGACGCAGGGCTCGCAGATGCTGAAATCATGAATGATGAATACGGGAAGGAACGATTCGTAAAGGCATGGAAAAGATAAAAAAGAAAGAAATGACCGAGGCCGTGGCGCTCAAAAAACTATGCGCCCTATGCGCTCGCGGAGAGCACTCCGAGGGCGAAATGTTGCAAAAAATGCGACAATGGGGCATCGACAACGAGGCACAGGCGCGGATAATGAAGAAGCTCGTTGATAATCAGTTTGTTGACGACGAGCGCTACTGCCGCATGTTCATCAACGATAAACTGAAATTCAATCAATGGGGCCGCCGCAAGATAGAGCAGGCTCTCATACAGAAAGGTATCTCACGGCAGACCTATCAGCCCATGCTCAACGAAATCGACAGCGACAGATTCGTGGCCATACTGCAACCGCTCATCGAAGCTAAACGCAAGACTACAAAAGCCTCATCGCCCTACGAACTGAAGATGAAACTGATGCGATTTGCCATGAGCCGCGGATTCGAAGCGCGAGAGATTAACATTTGTATCGACGAAATAGGTATTGACGATGATTTCTGAAATGCTCCGACGCATACTCGATGTACTTTCCCCACGCTGTTGTGCCATGTGCGGACAACGGCTGCCGATGGGAGTCGACACGATATGCATGTCGTGCAACTTCACTCTGCCACGCACAAATTACGCCTCCGACCCCTACGAAAACGATATGGCAAAACAGTTCTGGGCGAAATTCAAGGTTGAGCGAGCAGCGGCATGGTTCTACTATCGACCTAAGGCAAAGACGAGCAAGATGGTCCACGACCTGAAGTATCATAACCACCCGCAACTCGCCCAACAGGTGGGATACGTCGCCGCCACCGAATTTGCCGACTGCGGTTTCTTCGAAGGCATCGATATGATTATCCCCGTACCTATCACCAAGAAACGAAAACGGGAGCGCGGCTACAACCAATGCCTTGAGATAGCCCGCGGAGTGAACCAGGCAACCGGCATTCCCATCGCCGACGACGTGCTGCAGCGAAGTGTGTTCGTGAAATCGCAGACATACATGAGTGCCAAGGAGAGAATAGAAAACGTGAAGGATGCGTTCAAACTGATAGCACCCGACAAGATAAAAGACCGTCACGTGCTGCTCATCGACGACATCGTCACCACCGGCTCGACATTGTCGGAATGCGGATACGAGCTCGCTAAAGCCGACAATGTGAGAATAAGCATCATGGCACTGGGAAAGACCAGGTAATAAAAAAAAACAAAAGAACCTGAAGATGAAGCATAAAAAGAATCCGATCATAGCGCCCGACGACGCCGACGAGGTGTTGCTGCATGCCTGTTGTGCGCCTTGCTCGTCGGCGATAGTAGAGTGGATGATGGCAAACGCAATACGTCCCACGATATTCTATTTTAACCCGAACATCTACCCTCGCGAGGAATACGAGAGGCGCAAGGAGGAGAGCAAGCGGCATGCCGAGAGCCTCGGACTGACATGGATCGACGGCGACTACGACCACCAGCAATGGCTCAGCGGCATCTGCGGTCTGGAGAACGAGCCTGAGCGTGGGCGGCGATGCCTGAGATGCTTTGCAATGCGACTGACGGCCACTGCCACGAAAGCGCGCGAACTGGGACTGAAGTATTTCACCACAACGCTGGCATCGTCGCGATGGAAGAGTATCGAGCAGATAGAGAAGGCTGGAGCAGAGGCCGAGGCTGCGGTGCCAGGGACAGTGTTTTGGGCGCAGAACTGGCGCAAGGGCGGACTATCTGACCGACGAAATCAACTGCTGAAAGAATATGGTTTCTACAACCAGAAATATTGCGGTTGCGAGTTCAGCATGCCTAAAGAGCATACCGGCAAAGAGGATAATTGCACTGTGTGTGGACAAGAAATAGAGAAATAAACGCTTCTGTTTTGTTTTCCGCTTTTTTTCAATTATATTTGCACCATTGATAAATAACAATCCATCACTGAATATGGAAGAACAGAAAAAAACTCTTGCCGAGATGCTGCTCGGCATAAAGGCAATAAGACTGCAACCCGACAAGCCGTTCACATGGGCGTCGGGATGGCTGTCGCCAATTTATTGCGACAACCGCAAAGTGAACTCCTACCCCGAGGTACGCTCGTATGTGAAGACACAGTTGGCATCCATCATCAGCGAGAAGTTCTCCGATGTGGAGGCAATTGCAGGTGTTGCCACTGGAGCAATATCGCAAGGTGCGCTTGTGGCTGACTTGCTCAACCTGCCATTTGCCTATGTACGACCGAAACCGAAAGACCATGGCATGGGCAACCAGATAGAGGGCGAACTGAAAGCTGGCGCAAAAGTGGTGGTGGTTGAGGACCTGATCTCAACTGGAGGATCATCGCTGAAGGCTGTCGAGGCACTGCGCGAGGCAGGATTCGAGGTATTGGGCATGGTGGCATCCTACACATATGGATTCCCGCAGGCAGAGGTGGCTTTCGAAAAAGCAGGGGTGACGCTCTACACACTGACCGACTATGAGCACGTAATTGCCCAAGCGGCAGCAACAGGCTATGTTTCGCCCGATGACGTGGAGATACTACGAAAATGGCGGAAAGCACCGCAAGACTGGAGATAAATGAGAGTTGAGAGATGAGAATGAATGATTTCTATCTTATCCTTATCGTTTTTTGATTATAAAACCATTCTAAATAATTATGACAAAATTTGAGAGCAGCGTCCGCCAGATAGACGCACCGCAACAGAAAATATACGACACACTGAGCAACCTGGAGAATCTTGAGAAGATTCGCGACCGCATACCAGAGGATAAAGCCGACGACTTCAGTTTCGACAATGACTCGATATCGGTGAGAGTGAACCCTGTGGGAATGGTGAAGTTCAAGATAATTGAGCGCGAAGAGCCAAAGACCATCAAGTTTGAGGCGGAAGGCAGTCCGGTGCCAGTGAACTTCTGGATTCAGATACTCCCTGTGGAGGAAACGACAGCAAAGATGAAGCTCACCATTAAAGCCGACATACCGTTCTTTATGAAAGGAATGGTGCAGAAGCCTCTTGAGCAGGGTATAGAAAAGATTGCCGACATACTGCAGATGATAAAATACGAATAAAGGAATTATGGCCAGCAAGCTTTGGGAAAAAGACTTCGAAGTGAATAAGGAGATAGAGCGCTTCACTGTGGGACGCGACCGCGAGCTCGACTTACTTCTTGCACCTTACGACGTGCTCGGATCGATGGCTCATATCACCATGCTCGAGCAGATAGGACTGCTCAGCAGCGACGAGCTGACAATGCTGATGCGCGAGCTGCGGCAGATTTACACCTTATGCGAAGAAGGCAAATTTGTCATCGAGGACGATGTGGAGGATGTGCACTCGCAGGTGGAACTGTTGCTCACACGACGCATTGGCGATGTGGGAAAGAAAATACACAGCGGCAGATCGAGAAACGATCAGGTGCTTGTCGACCTGAAACTTTTTGCCCGTCACGAGTTACAGGAGATAATCGCGATGGTGAAAGAGTTGTTCGACACACTCATTGCCCAAAGCAACCGCTACAAGGATGTGCTCATGCCCGGATATACCCATCTGCAAGTGGCAATGCCGTCGTCGTTCGGACTTTGGTTCGGGGCTTATGCCGAGTCGCTGGTCGATGACATGGAATTTCTCCGCGCCGCCTACAACATCGTCAATCGCAACCCTCTTGGCTCGGCGGCAGGATATGGCTCGTCGTTCCCTCTCGACCGTCAGACAACGACCACACTGCTTGGGTTCGACTCGATGGATTATAACGTGATATACGCACAGATGGGGCGGGGCAAGATGGAGCGGAGCGTGGCAATGGCAATGCAGACAGTAGCGGCGACAATAGCAAAGCTGGCATTCGACGCATGTATGTATAACTCGCAAAACTTCGCATTCATCAGTCTGCCTAAAGAATGTACCACAGGTTCGAGCATTATGCCGCACAAGAAGAATCCCGACGTCTTTGAACTCATCAGGGCAAAAGCCAACAAACTGCAGGCTATGCCGATGCAGATAACAACCATCATAAACAACTTGCCATCGGGATATTTCCGCGACATGCAACTGACAAAGGAAATCTTCATTCCGGCATTCGACGAGATGAAAGACTGTCTGCGAATGACCACCTATATCGTTAGCCGTATTGAGGTGAACAAGAATATCCTCGACAATCACATCTACGACGCGATGTTCTCTGTGGAAGAGGTGAACCGCCTCACCGTGGCTGGTATGCCTTTCCGCGATGCCTACAAGAAAGTGGGACTCGACATCGAAGCTGGCCGCTTCAATGCAGAGAGGAAAGTAAACCACACTCATCAGGGCTCTATCGGTTGTCTGTGCAACGATAAGATAGAGGCTCTCATGCAAAGCGAACTAAGCATGCTCGACTTCGGAAAAACGAAAGAAGCCATACGTAAACTGCTCGACAGATGAAACACACCCTCATCAGCGTAACCATCGCACTTGCTTTTGCCTGTTGTATAAGTTCTTGTGGCGACAGCGAGTTTGAATATACCGACTCGCGCTGCTACGTCATCATCGACAATAGCGCACATCAGGATCCTACCCTTGCAGCGGCTATGAACCCGATGTCGCCAGGCACATTCTGTCAGATATCAGAATCATTGATTGGCGGAGCACGCCATTTTGTTTTCAAGTCTAACCTTGGACAAGAAAGCAAGTCTGTGGAAAATGCCATCGACCAACGCCGTTCATTCATCTTCGGTTACAACAATGCCATCATTGTGGGGTTTGGCAGTATGGACTATCCCCCTCAGTTCTATGCTTTCGATGCAGAATGTCCCAATTGTTTCGACCCCATGGCAATTCCTGTACGCAGCAAGCGATTGCAACTCTCCGATACGGGTATTGCCACATGTGCCTCTTGCAAACGACAATACAACATGAACACTGGTGGGAATATCGTTTCGGGCGACGGTGGAAAGAAGATGACTCGCTATCGTGGAGCCACCGACGGGCCGTTCACAGTGCTGCGCGTCAACTGAATCGCGGTTTGTCCTTTTTAAGAAATCAACGGTTTTTATTCAAAAAACGCCCATTTCATCGGGATTGAATCATATCTCGGTGGTAACAGATGACGGAGTATTGTGCCCAAATTGGACAATCCCGGCAACAAAAGAACCTGCATTTGAATGCGACATTATCATGAAGAAGCAGCGCAATTACGTGTTTTAGTTTCACCATACAAAAGTTTCTGTCGCTCGTCAATAAGAAGAAAAACAAGTTTTCCTTTTGTTTTGCTCTCGTTTATTCGTAACTTTGCACTTTGTAAAAAAGAAATAACACTTATCCCGTTTTAAGAAACAATAAAAGCAAGATAAATGGAACAGAAGAAATTCAAGCGCACTACCGTTACAGCGGCCCTGCCCTATGCCAACGGCGGTGTGCATATCGGTCACTTGGCTGGAGTGTATGTGCCAGCCGACATCTACGTGCGTTATCTCCGTCTTAAGAAAGAGGAGGTGATGTTCATCGGCGGCTCCGACGAACACGGAGTACCCATCACTATTCGTGCCCGCAAGGAGGGTATCACGCCGCAAGATGTCGTTGACCGCTATCATGAGATGATCCGCACCTCGTTCGAGGACTTCGGCATCTCGTTCGATGTGTATAGTCGGACAACATCGAAGACGCATCACAAGTTTGCCGCCGACTTCTTCCGTAAGCTCTACGACGATGGCAAACTCACGGAAGAAACCACTACACAGCTCTACGACGAGGAGGCTCACCAGTTTCTTGCCGACCGCTATGTGACGGGTGAGTGCCCACATTGCCACAATCAAGGTGCATATGGCGACCAGTGCGAGAAGTGTGGACGCGACCTCTCACCCACAGAACTCATAAATCCGAAGTCGACAATATCAGGTTCGACACCTGTGATGAAAGAGACGAAAAACTGGTATCTGCCGCTCAACGAATATCAGGAGTGGCTAAAGAAGTGGATTCTCGAAGAGCATAAGGAATGGCGATCGAACGTCTACGGACAGTGCAAGTCGTGGCTCGACATGGATCTTCAGCCACGTGCCATGACCCGCGACCTCGACTGGGGTATTCCCGTACCCGTGGAGGGTGCCGAAGGAAAGGTGCTCTACGTGTGGTTCGACGCTCCCATCGGATACATATCAAACACGAAGGAACTCTGTGAGCAGGACCCACAACGCTGGGGTACATGGCAGAAATGGTGGCAAGACAGCGACTCGCGCCTCATTCATTTCATCGGAAAAGATAACATTGTATTCCACTGTATAATCTTCCCCGTGATGATGAAAGCCCACGGAGGATACATTATGCCCGACAATGTGCCGGCAAACGAGTTCCTCAACCTCGAGAACGACAAGATATCAACGTCGCGCAACTGGGCTATCTGGCTCCACGAATACCTCGTCGATTTCCCCGGAAAGCAGGATGTGCTGCGTTATGTGCTTACTGCTAACGCACCCGAGACAAAGGACAACAACTTCACATGGAAAGACTTTCAGGAGCGCAACAACTCTGAACTCGTGGCTATCTACGGCAACTTCGTAAACCGCGCACTGCAACTGACGAAGAAATACTTTGGTGGTGTGGTGCCTGCATGTGGCGAGCTGACCGACTACGACCGCCAGACAATCGACGAGTTCAAGGATGTGAAGGAGCGCATGGAGCAATTGCTCGAGCAGTTCAAGTTCCGCGAGGCACAGAAAGAGGCTATGAATCTGGCACGTATCGGCAACAAATACATCACCGAAGGTGAACCTTGGAAGCTATGGAAGAATGTTGATGCCGCACTTGTGAAGCCTGCACAGCAACGACGCGAAGACGGTACACTGACAGCAGAAGCACTGAAAAAGCAGATTGAAGCCAACGAACAACTCACGCAGCAATCGGAGGCAGCCGCACGTGTGGCAACAATTCTCTACGTCTCACTGCAACTCGTGGGCAACCTGTCGATTGCCTTCGATCCGTTCCTGCCATTCTCTTCAAACCGTCTGCGCAAGATGTTAGACTTCGCATCGTTTGATTGGACTCAGCTCGGTAGCACCGATATCCTGCCGACAGGCAAGATGTTACAGGAGCCGCAACTGCTCTTCGAGAAGATTGAAGACGATGCCATTCAGGCACAACTCGACCGTCTGGAGCGCATACGCAAAGAGAACGAGGCAGCAGCCTACAAGGCACAGCCCGTGAAGGATAACGTTGCGTTCGAGGAATGGGAAAAGGTCGATATCCGTGTGGGGCACGTGATCAGCTGCGAGCAGGTGAAGAAATCGAAGAAACTGCTGCAGTTCAGCATCGACGACGGTAGCGGAAAGCCGCGCACCATACTATCGGGAATAGCCGAACACTATAAACCCGAAGAACTCATCGGACGCGACATCCTTTTCATCGCCAATCTGGCACCGCGGAAGATAATGGGCATCGAGAGCCAAGGAATGATTCTCTCTGCTGAGAACTACGACGGAAAGCTGTCGGTGACAACGCTCACGAAGCCGGTTAAACCAGGTAGCAAAATTGGATAAAACAAAAATGTGGCTGCAATGAAAGGCAGTCACATTTTTTTATTTTTATATCTTTTACCAAAGAAAACAACATGAACAGACGAATAGTTATATTGATGCTCGTCGCCATCTCTGCCATCACATCGTCGGCACAGTCGCTTCCTACGGTGTTTGCCCATCGTGGTTGCTGGCTACAAGATGAGGTGCCTGAGAACAGTGTTGCAGCTGTAGAGATGGCCAAACGCTTTGGGTATAAGGTGATAGAATGCGACGTTCACTACACGAAAGACAGTGTCATGGCCATCATGCACGACTTCAACGACATGCGACGCTGCATCCGAAAGCGTGAGGGGTATGCTCCATTGACCGAAAGACTATCGCTCAGCCAAATAAACTATTCCGACCTACGGCGCGACTACGTGCTTCCATCTACTGACACATCGCAGCGCACACCCGTCCCAACACTCGAGGAACTGCTCTTGGCATGTCGTGAAAACGGTATCACCCCAATGCTCCACAGCGATATCCCTGCCTCGTATGCCGTGGCACAACGCATCATGGGCGATGACTGGATAGCCTTCTGCGGGTCGGCAGAAGCGCTGAAGCAGGCAAGAAAAATATCGTCATGCCTCGTACTTCTCGACCTGAGCAACTACCCTGAAGACTCCCGTGTGTTTGACGAACTCGCTGCCATCGGCGGTCGGTGCGGTGTTTCCACGATGGATTACTACCGTCTGACGCCAGCCTTCTGCCGTCAGTTGCGGCGACAAGGCTACGAGGTGCAGGCGTCTATCTATCCGACGCCATTCGACATCGTCGGCACTCAAAACGGGGTGAGCATTCAGTTGAGCGATTTCCTCTATCTGCCTTCGCTCGGAGGAAAGCCCACGCAGGTGAAGACTTACAAAAAACTGCGGCTACATGGTGGCGAGAAATTCGTAAAAGAGGCTGCAGGCATTGTCCACTATGGTGCTCAGACAATGGATTTGACATTTCGCGGTGACTTGACAATAACGCTTCCCGACGGCAGGCGCTACATGCTGCATCACGACAAAATGAAACGTACCAATCTCGGTGTGCGCTTCATAAACCGAAGGTCCGACATACGAATATCTGCCGGTGACGAAACTTTTATCAAACGTCTCACAGTGACCGACTACGTTTTTTAAATTATTCTAATAAAGACAACTCTTTCGGTTGTTTTCAATAAAGAGCCCATTAAGTGCTGCTTAATGGGCTTTTATGTGCCATTAAAAAGCCTCTTTAATCGCACTAAAGAGGCTTTTTATTAAAGACAATGTTTTGAGTTATTCAAAATAGTAGAGGAATGAGGCGATGCCTTGCAGTGCAGGCTTGCGCTGACCCTCAATCTCTATCTTGAAATCTATCTCTGCCTTACAGATGCCACGCAGGTTCTCAATGTTATGCAACTTGGTTACCAACCTCACGCGGCTGCCAGTGATGACGGGCAATCCGAACTTCATCTTGTCCATCCCATAGTTCACCAGCATCTTGATGTTGTGCACCTCGATAATCTGGTCCCACATATACGGTAGCAGCGAGAGTGTCAGATAGCCGTGGGCAATGGTGCTCTTGTATTGGCTTTCTTTCTGTGCACGCTCCACATCGACATGAATCCACTGGTGATCGAGAGTAGCATCGGCAAAGAGGTTAATACGTTCCTGATCGACAAGAAGCCAATCGGATGCGCCGAGATCCTGCCCCAAATGGGCGGCAAACTCATCGTAAGAATTGATTACTAATTTTCCCATTTTTGCTGTAAGTTTATTTGTATATTCTATTTAAGTTCCATTATATTATCTCTATCAGAGCAACACCACGAGTATCTGAGCAATGATTACCCTCAAGAACATGCCTATCGGATACACCGTGGCATAGCTCAGGCTGGGCTTGTCGCCCTGTATGGTGTCGTTGGCATAGGTGAGCGCCATAGGATTAGCCATCGATCCGCAAAGCAGTCCGCAGATAGTGCCGAAGTCGAGGCGATGCGTTCTCAGCGCCAACAGACCGACGATGATGACGGGCACCACAGTGATGGCGAAGCCAATACCCACCCACAACAGTCCTTCGGGACATATCACCGTCTGCAGGAAATCCTTACCGGCATCGAGTCCGAGGCACGCCAGATAAAGCGACAGTCCCATCTTTCTGAGCATAAGCGATGCCGAGCGCGTGGTATAGGAGATGAAATGCATGCGTGGCCCAAGCGCTCCCACGATTATACCCATTATTATCGGTCCGCCAGCCACACCGAGCCTCACGGGCTGATGAATGCCTGGCAGCGAGATGGGAATCACTCCGATGGCAAGTCCGAGCAACATTCCGAGGAATATGCTGCCGATGTTTGGCTCGCTGAGTGTCTTCACCGAGTTGCCGAAGAAATGCTCCACATGATCGATATCGTCGGGTGTGCCCACCACAGTGACGCGGTCGCCGTACTGAAGTCGCAGATCATCGGTGGCAAGTAGGGTGATATCGCCACGCATCACACGACTCACGTTCACACCATATGCCTTGCGCAACTGCAACTGCCCGAGCCGTTTGCCGTTGAGCACCTTGCGGGTGATGACGAGAATGCGGCTCTCAACCTTCGAGTCGATATGATTCCAGTCGATGCGATCCTGATTCCAGTCTTTTTCTACCCGTTGCCCGAAGAGAATCTCCATAGCACTCACATCCTCGCGATTGGTTACAACCATCACGGTATCGTCTTTCTTCAGTTGCGTAGCAGCAAGCGGCACAATCACCTGACTGCCTCGCCAGATGCGCGAGATGATGAACTTCATGTGCGACATCTGCGAAATCTCAACGATGCTCTTGCCGCACACAGCCGGGTTTATCACCACGAACTGTGCTATATGAGTGTGGTTTGTCTCGTCGGGATGCTTCGGTTTCATATCGTCGGGACGAACGAAGAAGCGTCGTATCAGAATTATCGCGATGATCACTCCCACCACACCGAGCGGATATGTCACCGCCGTTGCCAGTGCTGCCCGTTCGCCTGGTTGCCCTATCTGCCCTAATGCTTGCTGGGCTGCACCAAGTGCAGGTGTGTTAGTTGTGGCTCCGCAGAGCAGTCCCACCACATCGCCAACGGGCATCTTCCACACAAGAGTGATTGCCACAGCCATTGCCGTACCGAGCAATATCACTGCCATGCTCCACATATTGAGCGCCACTCCCTCGTGGCGAAGCGAGCCGAAGAAGTTGGGACCGACGTGCAATCCGAGTGTATATACAAACATCACCAGTCCCAGCGTCTCGGTGTAATTGAGCACCGTAGAATCAATGCTCAGTCCTAGATGACCGGCTACAATTCCAACAAAGAACACCCACGCCACTCCGAGCGAGACATTGCCAATCCTAATCTTGCCCAAAGCCATGCCTGCGGCAATAATCATGCAGATTACCACCACGCTCTGAATCGGCGAGTGAATGCCCATTATTGTTTCTAACCAGCTCATTATCAACGCTTTTTACTTAATGAAAACGAAACCATATCTTTTATCATACCAGGTCAAGACACTCCTCAATCGGTATTCCACGATATGGATCTTGCGCATCTTTGTTTTTGTATATGAGTCGATACACAACATCCACAGCCTTCTTAGTCGCTGCTTCAAGTTGCTCTCCATTGAGCAGACTCACGATCATCTCGGCAGAGAACACATCGCCAGTGCCTGAGAATTGAATGGGCACCTCTTCGTATTCTATCCTGAAATGATTGTCGTTGAGGTGATTATATCCCAAAACCGATGGTTTTCCGTCGACCAGAATGCTTGTTATCACCACTGAGCGCGCCCCGATGGCACGCAAATTGTCGACTAAAGCAAACGCCTCGTCTTCACTTACCCCGCCAGCGTGATACTCCATACCTGTGAGGAGGCATGCCTCGGTGTAGTTCGGACAGCAGACATGTGCCACGTCAATCATCGGCTTAATGCTCTCGGGCATGTTGCTTGGCATTCCGGAATACAACGCTCCGTCGTCGCCCATGATAGGATCAACGAAAATTGGAACACCGATTTCAGATAATCTGCGGCAGAACTCAGCTACAAGTTTTGCCTGCTCGAGCGAGGCAATGAAACCGGTTGTAACTGCATCGAAGTCGAACCCAAGTTCTTTCCACACCTTCAGCGACTGCCTGATATAGTCGGTAGTGTCGAGAAAAGCATAGCGCCCATAGCCGAAGTTGTTTGACACAATGGCTGTGGGAAGATTGTATGTGGTAAATCCCTTATGCGAAAATATTGGTGTCATCGCCGATGTGGCAAGCTTTCCGTAACTCACCATATCACCAATCATCAGTATCTGTTTCCTTTTCATTAATATAAAAATAATATATATCCCGTTTTCACCCTGCAAAGGTAGTGCAAGTCGAGAGCAGAACAAAATAAAAACGAAAGTTTTTAATCTTTATGCCGAGACGAAGCCTACCTTCAGCGTCAGTTAAAGATAGTGCAAGTCGAGAGCAATGCAGAAAGAAATAGAATTTATATTTATGTATTGCCGAGGCGCAGCCTACCTTCAGCGTTAGCTAAAGGTAGTGCAAGTCGAGAGCAGAGACTTGTCGAACGTAAGTGAGACCCACTGACCGAAGGGAAGTAACTAAAAAGGCTCTCCCCTAACCTTTTATATTAATTAATAATGTAATAAGACTCGCTTCTTATATTCCGCTCAAATAATTTTCTAGCATTTGGAGCCCCTTGATAAGGGGCGGACGTAAGGCAGGGATTTTCTTTCACTCGAAATTTTGCTAGCATTTGGAGCCCCTTGATAAGGGGCGGACG
>CACZRN010000075.1 GCA_902783625.1 uncultured Prevotellaceae bacterium | reverse complement strand
TGAGTCTTCCAGTGCTGAGCAATTCTGCGAAAAAGCGCAGTTGATGAACATCGAGGTGATGAAGGCTATCTACGAGGGGTGGCAGGACAATCTATGGAACACGGCATCGGGCCTGCTCTTCTGGATGAGCCAGTCGGCATACCCGTGCTTTATATGGCAGACCTACGACTACTACTACGACACCACCGGCACATATTGGGGTGCGAAGAAAGCCTGCGAGCCTGTTCATATACAATGGAACTGCAGCAATAACACTGTCAATGTCGTCAACACCAGCGGCAGTGATGTGTCTAATCTCAGTGCCACCATCGAGATGTATCGCCTCGACGGCACACCCTACGCACGCAACTGCACAACAATCGACGACATAGCCGTGCCTATGAACGAGGTGAAGAATATCTACAATATTCGTCTCATCACCTTCAAGGACATGTATTTCCTCCGACTGCGACTCTTCGACGAAGACAAACGTCTCGTCTCGGAAAACTTCTATTGGGATTCCACCATCGGCTCAAAGAACGACTACACCGCCTTGAATACCCTTCAGGAAGCCAAGCTGTCGTTCACACCTCTCTCTACAGAGACAACCGACGGCATCGTGCGCAAGCGCATACGTATAGAGAATGTCGAGACCGACCAGTCGATGATAGCCTTCGCAATAAGGGTGCGACTGGTTGACCCAGCCACCGAGCGACGCATATTGCCTGTGATAATGGAGGACAACTATTTCACCCTGTTTGCCGGCGAGAGCAAGGAGCTCACTCTTGAGTATTACTCCGATCAGTGTGACACAGAGCCGCAGACACTTGTGAAGCAATATGGATATCCTGAACAAGACTGCGCACAGATAACAGGCATTTCAAATATTGAAGCCGACAGAGGTCAACATTCTGCAGACATATACAATCTCAACGGTCAGCGCATACAATCCAATCCTACTCAGCGTGGAGTGTATATCAGTGGTGGGAAAAAGATTTTGATAAAATAGTTTGATACATATTTGCACTGTTGTATGAATTAATTAAATCTCTTTATTATATGAAAAGATTATTTGTTTATTTATTTGCAAGCATTACCGCACTCTCTGTCAGTGCTTCTCGTGTTGATACCGTAGTGATACACAGCGAATTGATGAACCGCGACATTCCAGTCATTATTATTGTGCCGACAGAAAACATGATCGGCTGTAAATTGTCAGCGGCAGAGGTCAGTAAAAAATCTTCTAATAAGAAAAAAATAAAGAACCAAAAGTCTACCGATGTTGTTGATAAGCAATTCCCTGTGGTTTACATGCTTCATGGAGCTTATGGAAATCATAAGGCATGGCTTGAGATTAAACCCGACCTTCCACGTCTGGCTGATGAGAAACAGATGATATTTGTCACTCCATATGCCTTGAACTCTTGGTATATCGATTCTCCTAAAATGGCTGATTTCCAATACGAAACATTCATGACCACGGAGCTCATGTCGTACATCGACAAGAATTATCCCACCATTGCAAAAAGACAGGGGCGTGCCATTACCGGATTGAGTATGGGTGGACATGGAGCCTTGTTTCTTGCCATGCGACATAAAGACTTGTATGGTGCGGTTGGTGCTATGAGCGGAGGTGTTGATATACGTCCGTTCCCTCTCAATTGGAATCTTCCTGATGTGTTGGGTGAGATGGCGGCAAATAAGCAAGAGTGGGATTCACACACTGTTGTCAATCAGATAGACAAAATCGATGACGGCGATTTGTGGATTACTTTCGACTGTGGTGAAGACGATTTCTTCCTCGAGGTGAATAAAGATCTGCATAAGCGTCTGCTCGGCAGGGGGATTAAACACGACTTTACCACTCGCCCCGGCGGACATACCAGTGAATATTGGGCAAATTCCATTGACTACCATCTTCTTTTCTTCGAGAAGTTTTTCAAACAGAATAAAGACAATTAGAATAATACGGAATGAAACGAGTCTTTATATTATCTGTCTGCATCATCGCATTGTCGTCGTTGTCGCCGACATGTTCTCAGACGCTTGCACCGTTTAAGGCTGGTGACCGTGTTGCTTTTGTGGGTAACAGTATTACTGATGGCGGGCATTATCATTCTTATCTTTGGCTCTATTATATGACTCGCATGCCTGACACTCCAGTGTGGATGATGAATTGTGGCATCGGTGGCGATACAAGCGCAGAGATACTCGGTAGGCTACAGGGCGATGTTATTGACCGCAATCCTACGGTTATAATGCTCACTTACGGAATGAACGATGCAGGACTATTTGAATTGTATGGAGATAGTGCAGAGTCGTTTTCCGATAAAAGAGTCTTACTTGCCAAGCAGAATGTTGAGAAGATGGCTGATAAACTCCGCCTACTCTCTGACACTCGTATAGTGCTGGTAGGAACATCTCCTTATGATGCAACGACAAAGTTCAATAACAACATTTTTCCATATAAAGCGCAGAACATTCGTCGCATGATTCAGGATGAACGAGACATTGCCGAGCGTAATGGGTGGGAGTTCTTCGATTTCGAATCACCAATGACAGCCCTGAACACCCTGCGCCAGCAGAATGATACTGCTTTCACTGTTTGTGGCCCTGACCGTATTCACCCCGACAACGACGGGCATATGTATATGGCGTATCTTATACTGAAAGCACAGGGTTTTGCAGGCAGGAAAGTCGCCGACGTGAATATCGATGCCCGCAAGAAGCGTGTTGTTTGCACAGAGCATTGCGATGTCAGCCAACTGGTAGCCAATGACAACAGCGTCAGTTTCGATTATTTGGCCGAATCACTGCCTTATCCGCTTGATACAATAGCCCGTGGAGGATTGGAGTTTAATCGCCCGCAGAGTCGGATAGTGGATCTTGTCCCCGGTTTCATGCAGGAAATGAATGCCGAAATGCTGACCGTAACACATCTGGAAAAAGGAAATTATATGCTCCAAATCGACGAAAACACAATCGATACACTAACATCAGAACAACTTGGTGCTGGCGTTAACCTTGCACTCTACAACAACACCCCCCAGATGCGACAGGCACGTGAGATAATGATGCTCAACGAAGACCGGTGGGATATGGAACGTCGTCTGCGTGACTGGGCATGGGTTGAGTTCGATTTCTTCCTGAAGAATGGCTTTGATGATGTCAATTCCACTGAAGCTGAGCGTTTCTACGAGAAAGAGAAACAAACAAATTGGTGGGTGGCATCGCGTCGCGACATCTATGCCAAGACTGGTAAGAAGGAAGTGCGCGATGCATGTCAGAAGTACATGCAGAGCATAGTGGATTCAATCTACAGAATAAATAAACCTGTTAATCATCGAATAGTATTGACTAAAATTAACTGAATAAAGATATGAAAATTTATAGGCTTTTCAGATATGTGTTTGTGGCAGCTCTGCTTTT
>CACZRN010000074.1 GCA_902783625.1 uncultured Prevotellaceae bacterium | reverse complement strand
GAATTGCCATGAATTGACCAAAAATTATTCATAAACTTTTATGTACAGTTAATTTTGACTTAACATAATAAATTATATAATAATCTTTATCCCTGCCTTACGTCCGCCCCTTATCAAGGGGCTCCAAATGCTAGCAAAATTTTTGGTACGGGTTTTTTCCTTTGTAATAAAGGGGTTTGAAAGGGTTGGCTGAATGAGGCATAAAGTGGTGGAACATTTGCAGATGCCAGCATATTTGCATATCTTTAGCCAGCAATGAAGATAGGATGCGCCTCGGGAAATACAAGAATAACTTGCATCTTTATTGTATTCGGCTTGCATTAACTTTACGTCGCTTCGCTCCGTGAAGTTAGGCTGCACCTCAACAATGCAAAAATAAAATTGCATTTTCTCTTTGCATTGTATTCGGTTTTCGCTAACTTTGCAAAGAACATAATCCATTTCTTTACCAGTAGAAATATGATGAAACCAAACACTCTTGCTCTTACTACCCTTGCTGCCGTTGGTGCTGCCCAGCAGGCTACGGCTCAAATGCAGGGGCGACCCAACGTGGTGATAGTGATTGCCGACGACATGGGCTACGGCGACGTGAGCGCATACGGCAGCAGCACCATCCGCACGCCGAACATCGACCGGCTGGCCAACGAGGGGGTGTGCTTCACCGACGGACACGCCACATCGGCCACATCGACGCCAAGCCGATACGGACTGTTCACTGGCATGTATCCGTGGAAGAACGAGAACGCGAAGATTCTGCCCGGCGACGCACCGCTAATCATCGGCACGGAGCAGTTCACCATGCCGAAGATGTTTCAGCATGCTGGCTATGAGACAGCGGCGATAGGCAAATGGCACCTCGGGATGGGTGTGGGAAAGATTGACTGGAACAGGCCGATATCGCCGTCGGGGAATGCCGTGGGGTTCGACTACACCTGCCTCATCGCGGCAACCGTCGATCGCGTGCCGACGGTGTATGTGGAGAACGGACGCGTAGTGGGACTGACAGACGACGATCCTTTGTTTGTAGATTATGAGAACAACTTCGAAGGAGAACCCACAGCGCTGACGAATCCCGAGCTGGTGAAGACGCAATGGTCGCACGGACATCACGACACAGTGGTGAACGGAATACCGCGAATAGGATTCATGAAGGGCGGGAGGAGCGCTTACTGGAAAGACGATGAGATGGCTGAGTATTTCCTCAACCGCGTTGACAGTTTTATCAATGCCTCCCGCAGCAAGCCGTTCTTCCTGTATTACGGTCTGCATGAGCCTCATGTGCCGCGCACTCCTGCCACACAATTTGCCGGCAGCACCCGCCTGGGACCGCGCGGTGACGTGCTCGCAGAGGCCGACTGGTGCGTGGGACAGCTGATGAAGAAACTCGAGGAGGCAGGAGTGGCTGAGAATACCATCGTGATATTCTCGAGCGACAACGGCCCTGTTCTCGACGACGGTTACGACGACGGTGCACGTGCTACGGCAGCCATGCACGACCCCAACGGCGGACTGCGCGGTGGGAAATACAGCCTCTACGATGCCGGTACACGAGTGCCGATGTTCGTTTATTGGAAGGGACACACACACCATGTGGTGAACAACAGCCTGGTATCGCAGCAGGACCTGCTGGCTTCGTTTGCTCAAATGCTCGGACAACCTACACCAAGCGCCCTCGACTCGGAGGGAATGATGGACACCTTCCTGGGAAAGAACAAGCGAGGGCGCAAGGATATGATAGTAGAAGCCAGCGGACGACTGGCATACCGCTATGGGCAGTACGCGCTCATACCGCCATACAAGGGCAAAAAGACTAACGAAACGGATATCGAACTGGGCAACGAAGACGACTGGACGCTCTACGACCTGGGGGCGGACAAGGCGCAGCAGAAGGATATCTCGAAGGCAAGACCGCAACTGCTGAAAAAGCTGAAGAAAAGATTTCTGAAGAAAGTGGGCACCTACTACAACCCCGACACCGCCGCCGAGGTGCTGAAATGACAAGCGGCAACGCAACCTGACAGTGCGTAGGTATAGAATATCCGGCAGTCGAACCATGCACGTATGCAACGGTCAACTGCCGGATTTTCATTCTCTCACTCCCCCTGCCACGTTGGACAAGGAGTGAGTCGTAGCTCTTATTGATTAGAAACGGCAACGCAGGCCTGCCACCAGCACACCCTGCTCACCGCAACCAGCCTCGAGGAATCCGCGGAAATTGGGCGATCCTGCCTCAATGCCGATAAGCGATGCCTGCCAGTTGAACAGAATGCCATTGTCTGTCTCTGTCTCGTGATTATCCTTTTCGCTGATGTCGTGGCGAAGCGAAGCACCTATACCAAGCTTCGAGTATGCACCGAAATACTTCGAGCGATACCAATCGATTTTCACAGCAGGCAACACGGTGAAATAGTTGGTCTTGTAAACACCTATTTTTTCACCGCCAGTAGACATATCGCTCTTCTTTGTAGAGAACGATGCTATGGCACCCACTCCGATAAGCGGACTGACATGGTAGAAGTATTCTGCCGATATCGGACCAACGATTTTCTCGTCGTCGAAACTGACATTTCCCCCTGTGACAATAGCTGTTACGACATCTTCAAACACCGAAATCCAGTCGGAGTTGGAGAGGATACCAGTGCTGATGCCAATCTCATGACGGGTTTCATACTCTTGCGCCTGAACCGGCATGCTGACACAGCAAGCGCATACAATAGCAAAAATTGCAAATTGCTTTTTCATAAGTTGATTTTCTAGTTTAATTATTAAAATAAAATGTGTTACTAATTTTCAAAATATACATATCAAAGCCTGCACTCGCCTCTTACGCACATATCATGCCCCGACAGTCGATCAACTGCCCTGCTGTCCATCGAGCACGGCGAGTGCACGCTGCACAATGTGGTTCTGTTCATTGGTGATGCGGAAGTATTCGGTCATTGTCCAAATGTCGCGAGCCACAAGGGCTTTCAACTGCATGCGCAGTCGAGGCAGTGTTGTCTGCAGCTCCGCGTCGTCCTTAGGTTTCACGTTCTGCTCTTCGGCATCTTTCAACATCTTGTCAATCACGCTCTGCGGTATCTCATAGCGGGCATTGAAATCGTCGAATGTCTTATATTCGCGACGCAGCTGCTTGCCATGCTTGTCCATATACTTCAGGTTGGTGTTCACGATGAAGTTCTTTGCCATAAGATTTCGATGGAACGAGGTGAACTGTGTGGTGTCGAGAGGTACGAAGAAATCAGGCATGATGCCACCTCCGCCATAGACAGGGCGATGCAGACGGAGCGTCTCGTAGCGCAGTGAGTCGGCAAAGTGGATGCTGTCGGCAGAGTAAAGCTCGCCATGCTTGAAGCGACGCTCTATATCCTCAGCATATTCCTTGTTCTCTCCCTTCTCGTAAGGCTTCTGTATGCAACGGCCCGAAGGGGTGTAGTAATGTGCCACGGTGAGACGGATCATCGACCCGTCGCTGAACTCGATAGGTCGCTGCACAAGGCCCTTTCCGAATGAGCGGCGACCGACTATCTGACCACGATCTTGATCCTGAATGGCTCCGGCGAGAATCTCTGATGCCGATGCTGAATATTCGTTTATCAACACCACAACTCTGCCATCGACAAGTTTGCCACTGCCATCAGCCTTGAACTCCTGACGAGGCACGGCACGCCCTTCGGTATAGACGACGAGATCGCCAGTGTGAAGAAACTCGTTGACAATCTTCACCGCCGTCTGCAGGTATCCGCCACCATTCTCTTGCAAATCGACAATAATATCAGTCATTCCTTCCTGCTTCAGTTTCTGAATGCCCTCCATGAACTCGTCGTATGTGGTGGCACCGAAACTTCCGATGCGAATATAGCCTATACCGGGACGTATCATATACACTGCATCGACAGTCTTCACGGGAATCTTGTCGCGTGTAACGGTGAATGAGAGGCGGTCTTTGATGCCTCGGCGAACAACGCCCATGTTCACCTTTGTGCCTTTCTTTCCTCGCAGACGCTTCATTATCTCCTCGCGGCTCATCTTCACTCCGGCAATGGCAGTGTCGTTGACACTAACTATACGGTCGCCGGCAAGGATGCCAGCCTTCTCCGACGGACCTCCGAGCGTGGGTTGTATGACGAGCAACGTGTCGTCGACCATATTGAACTGCACGCCTATCCCCTCGAACGAGCCCGAGAGCGGCTCGTTCATCTGCTTGGTCTCTTTGGCTGTGGTGTACGACGAATGGGGGTCGAGATTCTTCAGCATACCACGGATGGCATCCTCAACGAGCGCCTGCTCATCGAGTTTGTCAACATATAGACCGTTTATCGCCGACTCGGCAATCTGTAGTTTTCGCAAGGGAGAATTGTTTCCAAAGTCCAATCGTATTTGAGCCGAGCACGGCAGAACCGACATAAAGGAAACAAAAAGGAAGAATACAAATAATCTAATGTCTTTCTTCATTTTAATGAAATTTGAAATAATACGTTGCAGCAGCCGACCCTTGCCAGCATGTGTGCTGCGTTAAATCAGCAGAAATAATTACTCTTCGCCCTCCTCGGCGACATCTTTCTCAATAACAAGATTGTCGATGATGAAATTCTGGCGCTCCATGGTGTTCTTACCCATGTAGTATTCGAGTAGTTTCTGCACTTGGTCGTTTTTGTGAAGGGTTACCTGTTCGAGCCTCATGTCGGGACCTATGAAGTGTACGAATTCTTCGGGTGATATCTCTCCAAGTCCTTTGAAACGAGTGATTTCGGGATCTGGTCCCAGTTCAGCAATTGCCTTCTGGCGTTCCTCGTCGCTGTAACAGTAGCGAGTGATAAAGTCGCCCTTCTTCTCGCGCTCTCCCAATCGGGCATCAGCAGCTTCGATGACTTTCTTGTTCTTGATTTTCGTACGTCGGTTGCGCACTCTGAACAATGGTGTCTGAAGCACATACACGTGGCCTTTCTTTATCAGGTCGGGGAAGAACTGCAGGAAGAAAGTGATGATAAGCAGTCGGATATGCATGCCATCGACATCGGCATCGGTTGCGACAATCACCTTGTTATAGCGCAGAGTGTCAAGCCCATCCTCGATATCGAGTGCAGCCTGAAGCAGGTTAAACTCCTCGTTTTCATAGACAACCTTCTTCGTAAGTCCATAGGAATTAAGGGGTTTTCCACGCAGAGAGAACACCGCCTGTGTATTCACGTCGCGGCTCTTGGTGATACTTCCGCTTGCCGAATCACCCTCGGTGATGAATATCGAGCTTTCCTCTTTGCGGGCATTCTTCACATCGGAATAGTGAATGCGGCAATCGCGCAACTTACGGTTGTGTAGATTTGCCTTCTTGGCACGTTCACGGGCAAGCTTTGTCACTCCGGCTATGGCTTTGCGCTCGCGCTCGCTCTCCTTTATCTTGTTCTCGATGACCTCGGCCACGTCGGTGTGGATATGCAGATAGTTGTCCACCTGCTGCTTGATGAAGTCGCCCACATATTTGTTGATCGATTCCCCGCCAGGTTCCATGATCGTGGAACCGAGCTTTATCTTCGTCTGACTTTCAAACACTGGCTCTTCCACATTGAGCGCAATGGCTGCCACAAGACCGTTGCGGATGTCGGTATATTCATAGTTCTTTCCGAAGAACTCTTTTATCGTGCGGGCGATATGCTCTTTGAAAGCGCTCTGGTGAGTACCGCCCTGCGTGGTGTGCTGACCGTTGACAAACGAGTGGTACTCCTCGCCATACTGGTTGGTATGGGTGAAAGCAATCTCAATGTCGTCGCCCTTCATGTGGATGATATTGTAGAGGCCCTCGTTGGTCATGTTG
>CACZRN010000073.1 GCA_902783625.1 uncultured Prevotellaceae bacterium | reverse complement strand
GGAACCATGTCGGAGAAATACTGCTCCATGTATAGCTTATGTCAGTTGGCGAATTAAATCGCAATGCCCCAATGCTAATGTAGTGGTTGCGCCCAGCGATCACATTGTAACCAACGAGATAGAATTCCGTCGGGTAATTAAGTCTTGTCTCAAGTTTACATCAGAGACCGATGCTATTGTCACCCTCGGTATGAAACCAAATCGTCCAGAGACAGGATATGGTTATATCCAGGCAGAACTGAGTACCGGTTCGGAGCGTAATAAGGAAATATTCCGTGTAGATTCTTTCCGTGAGAAACCAGATCTTGAAACCGCACAAAAATATATCCGTCAGAACAATTACTTCTGGAATGCCGGTATTTTCATATGGAAAGTAAGTACTATAGTAAATGCCTTTAGGATTTATCAGCCTGCAATGAGCAAGGTGTTCGAAAGCATGCTTTCGTTGTATGGCACAGCTGAAGAGCAGGTGAGAATAGATGAACGCTATCCCGAATGTGAGAGCATTTCTGTCGACTATGCCATTATGGAAAAAGCCGAGGAGATATTTGTCTGTCCTGCTGATTTCGGTTGGAGCGACCTTGGCACATGGGGCTCGCTGTTAAGCAATACCCGCCACGATACATACGGAAATAGTTGTATAGGTGAAAACATATCCATGTACGATTCTCACAACTGTATTGTTCATGCCACGCAGGCAAAGAAAGTTGTTGTGCAGGGGCTCGACGGGTATATCGTAGCAGAAAAGGATGGTAATCTGCTTATATGTAAGTTATCTGAAGAGCAGCGTATAAAACAATTTTGCGAGTAAGTTTTCATTATGCCTGAATAAAGAGCCCGTTATATCTCAGTTAAGAGGCTCTTATGTCTTGTTTAAGAGCCCGTTAACCGAGACATAAGAGCCCATTAGGCAAAGCATAACGAATGAGTTGTTGAGTTAAAGAAAATAAACAGTTTCAATTCCACCTATATAATACTACAATTCCTAAAAATCTGTGTCAATATAAATAGTAAGAATACAATCGTCACATTTATTCGCTGAAGTGTAAAGCCAATTGGCAACTACATAAATAAAATAATCACAAAAAAGTTTGACAATTTGTTTACAAATGAAAAAGTTTTCATAACTTTGTGGCGTAAACTTGTGATATCCAAATAGGTAACAATCAACAAGCCCTAACCAAATAATAATTGAGTATATGAGAACAAGATTACTACTCCTCATAGTCACCGCTATAGGTATGGTTCGGACAGGCGTAGCACAAGAGGCTTACGCAGTGTTCAACGACAGCACCCTTACGTTCTACTATGACTCACAGAAGGAGAATCGTGAGGGTAAAGTGTTTGAATCTTTCGATCCGGATTATGAAAACAGTTCGATGGCAAAAGGTGCTGGTCCGTTTTGTACTATAAATACTGAAATCAATACAGTCGTGTTCGATGATTCCTTTGTGGACTACAGACCCCCACACACTGTCCGTTGGTTTGAATGTTGCTATAACCTTAGGACAATTTCCGGTATCAGCAATCTAAATACTGAAGAAGTGACAGAAATGAGTCGCATGTTTAGATGTTGTTGGAATATCACCACTCTCGATCTAAGCAGTTTCAACACAGAAAAAGTAACAGACATGTCTCTAATGTTTTCTAATTGTAACTCCCTCACTAATATTGACTTGAGTAGTTTTGACACAAAGGATGTTATCGATATGGACGATATGTTCGCTGATTGCAGAAACATTACAACTCTTGATTTGAGCAATTTTGATACAGAGAACGTGAAATACATGGTGCGTATGTTCAATGACTGTTGCGTCTTGACCACTATATATGTGGGTAATGGGTGGAGTACGTATAGCGTAGAGGAAGGAGGCTTTATGTTTTATAATTGCGTAAATCTCATTGGGGGCAAAGGTTCTGTATATAGCCTTTATAGAACAGACTATAAGTTTGCTCATATTGATGAAGGCGAAGAAAACCCTGGCTATTTTACTTACAGGGAGAAGACAGGTGTGAACAATGTATTCGGAACCAACGAAGCTAAAGAGTCCACAGACATCTACACTATTGACGGACGCAAAGTGTCTGTCCAAAGGAACAAACTGTCACATGGAATATACATAATAGGCGGCAAAAAGGTAATAATGTAGATGATACTAATGTTAATGAAAAACAGAATACAGGCATAAATTTATGTTTTTCTTTTTTTATTCTTAATGATATAGAATGCTGTGGCGGCGATGACGACGAAGACGATTGTCAGCGTGAGGTAGTGACCGTAGCGTGTGACCGTGTCAGCGAGTTTGTCTTCTGGAACAAATCTATAGAGCCATAGTCCGAGCAATGCAAGAATCGTGTGCCACAATGTTGCGCCTATAGTTGTGTAGAGGAGGAAGCGCAGGAAGTTCATCCGCGCCATTCCGGCTGGTATCGATATGAGGTGGCGTATGCCTATTATGAGTCGGCCTGTTATTGTTGCCACGGCGCCGTGATCAGTGAAATACCGCTCGCTCTTCTCAAGTTTTTCTTTGTTGAGCAGGCACATGTGCCCCCATTTGCTTTCGGCAAACTTATATATTACAGGTCGCCCGAGGTATCGCCCGACTAGATAGTTTATTGTTGCTCCGCAGTCGGCTCCCAGGGTGGCGTAGAGTATTACGAGCCATATATTCAGCTCGCCACTTGCAGAGTGATATGCGGCAGGTGCTACTACAAGTTCAGAAGGCACGGGAATAACCGTGCTTTCCAAGAGCATGAGGAAGAATATCACTCCGTAGCTCAGGCTGCCAAGTAGTGCGGTGATCCATGTTGCCATAATTATTTGTTTAGTGTTTAAAATTGATTTTTTTATTTTTTCCGCTCATAGTCATAGTATTCGGCGACGCTCAGTTCAACAGGGAATGAGTCACCAAGTACTAGTCGCGTTTCATCTGGTACCTTTTCACATGCATGTTTCAGGCAACTGAGATACTCGTTTCGCCTTCCCATGTCTTTCGCACATAGAGCAAGATACGGCCAAGCCTTTTCATCTCCGATTTTATAGCATATTTCTTTAAATAGCTCATAGGCCATCTCCGTCTCTCCTATGTCGTAAAACGAAATTGCTATCCGAAGTGTTGTGTTACTGTCAGCCTTCGGGTCGTTAACAGCTTCCGCGAAGAAGGCAATGGCTGTGTCTAAGTTGCCAGCTTCGAGATATATATGCCCTTTCAGTACATTCGTTTCTGGAATGTTGTTGGAGTATTCTTTGTATTTCTCGGAGTAGGCGAGGGCTTCATCTGTCTTTTTTAGTCTCGACAAAGCGATAACGAGTTCTCGTGTGATATCGGCATTGAGTGGAGAATCTTCATTCTTGCTGTTTATTCTTTCAGCATCTTTCAATTGCATCACTGCGGAGGAATAATCCCCCATATTCATCAATGCCGCTCCTGCCGACAGATGTGGAATTGCATCATCGGGAGTAATCTTGGCGAGTGCGTCATATGTAGCTATAGCGTTTTCATAGTCGCCGGTGGTGTAGAGGGCATTAGCCTTATTGCGCAGTGCTATCTGGTTGTCTGGTGATATAGCTAAGGAATAGTCGCACGACGCGATCGCGTCGTAGTATTGTTCTGTCTGCATCTGTGCAGAAGCAAGATTATCCCAATACTCGCATGAAAAAGGGTTATCGTCTAAGAGTTGTTGGTAAATCTGTATGCAATTATTATAGTCACCTTCGACCATGGCTATCCTACCGTTGAGCTCTTTATAGTCGATGCTCTTTTTGTCGAAAACTTTGCTTAGCCAATCTCTTGCATCGGATGTATAAAGGTAATCAGTGTAGATTTCAGCAATGTCTATAACGAAATCGTCGTGCTCTATTGTTTCGATTTCTGAATACTTCTTTTTAATTTCATCATCGGCATCATCTTTCTTTCCCTCAGTGAGCAGTATCTCTATCATACAATAGAAATACTCGGGATCAATCGTGTCGTTTATCATCTCTAGATGCTTTTTAGCTTCCTGCACGTCTTGGTCCGTATGCAGGTCGCTGCGGATGATATATGAAAGAAGCACTGCTTCACCGGGAAAGATGTCCAGTCCGTGATTTATTGCCGTCATTGCCTCCTTACTATTTCCCATTTGGTTGTAGTAGTCGGCAATGTCGGCAAAATCATTGACGTCGAGGAACATCGTCGTACCTTCATCTCGGGCACGTTCATATTCTTTCAGACACTTTCTGAAATCGTCGCTGTTGAAATATTCAAAGTCGTTATTCAATTGTAATACCTATAAACTATTTATTCTGTTTAGCCCATGAGTCTTTCAGTCCAACTGTCTTGTTGAACACGAGGTGTTCAGGTGTTGAGTCGAGGTCGGCCATGAAATATCCGATGCGCTGGAATTGCAGATACTCGCCAGGTTTCTTGTCAGCGGCATATTCCTCTATATAGCAGTTGTCCACAATCTGCAGGCTGTCGGGGTTGAGCAATTCGCGGAAGTCTCTCTCATCGGCAGATGGGTTCTCAACGTAGAATAGCCTATCGTAGATTCTCACCTCGGCTTTCTTGCAATGATCTGCTGATACCCAGTGAAGGGTTCCCTTTACCTTACGGTTTGCTCCTTCCATTCCACTCTTGCTTTCTGGATCGTATTCTGCTTGTATTTCGATTATATTCCCGTCGGCATCTTTTGTGCATCCTGTGCACTTTATGATATAAGCATTTTTCAGGCGTACCTCTTTCCCTGGCGAGAGACGGAAGAATTTCTTTGGAGCGTCCTCCATGAAATCGTCGCGCTCAATCCAGAGGTTCTTTGTGAAGACAATACTGTGTGTACCGTCTGCTTCGTTTTCGGGATTATTCACAGCAATCATTTCTTCTTCCATGCCGTCTGGATAGTTTGTTATGACAAGCCTCACAGGGTTCATCACAGCCGACACTCTAATCGCTTTCTTGTTAAGGTCGTCTCTTACCGCTGACTCAAGCAATGCCACGTCGTTTAGGGCATCGAATTTTGTATAACCGATTGAATCGATGAATTTTCTTATGCTCTCTGGTGAATAGCCCCGTCGACGCATACCACACACTGTCGGCATTCGTGGATCGTCCCATCCAATTACCTTTTTCTCGTTTACGAGAGCAAGCAATTTGCGTTTCGACATCACTGTGTATGTGAGATTGAGCCTATTGAATTCAATCTGCCTTGGTCGGTTGTCGGTTATATTCTCCGTTTCGTTATTCTTTTCTTTGAGGAAGTCGATAAACTTGTCGTAGAGTGGGCGGTGTGGCACGAACTCGAGTGTACAGATAGAGTGGGTGACCCCCTCGAAATAGTCGCTTTGTCCATGTGCGAAGTCATACATTGGATAAGCGTGCCATTTAGTCCCCGTACGATGGTGAGGAGTATGAATGATACGATAAATAATCGGATCACGGAAATGCATATTTGGATTGGCCATATCTAGTTTTGCCCTGAGCACCATGCTTCCTTCAACAGCTTCAGCGGTGTTCATAGCTTTAAACAATCGCAGATTCTCCTCAACTGGGCGGTCTCTGTATGGCGAAGGAATGCCTGGCTCTGTCGGGGTTCCCTTTTGTTTGGCAATCTCTTCAGAGTTCTGTTCGTCAACGTAGGCATGACCATTTTCAATCATCCAAATTGCAAAGTCCCACAGTCTCTCGAAATAGTCGGAGGCATAATATACGTTTCCCCATTTAAATCCTAGCCAGCTGATGTCATTTAGAATATTTTCAACATATTCATTGTTCTCTTTACTCGGATTAGTATCGTCGAAGCGCAGATTGCACACACCGCCATATTTCTCTGCCACGCCGAAGTCCATGCAAATGGCTTTAGCGTGACCAATGTGCAGATATCCGTTCGGCTCAGGTGGGAAACGTGTCTGTATTCTGCCGCCGTTCTTTCCCTCGGCCAAATCGTTTTCCACCATCTGTTCAACGAAACTGATGCTTTTTCTCTCTTCCGAATTAGTGTTAATCGTCTCCATGTCTATTATATTTATGTATTATTTTACAAATTTGCATGCGGCACTTTTTCCTTCATTGTTAATCACTCGTGCCACATATATTCCTTTAGGTAAATAATCAATATTCTTCTCACTTCTTCCATTAAATAGTGTCACGCTTTCGGTTTCCATTCTCACTCCGGCAGCATTGTATATCTCTATTGTTAAGTTTTCATCTTCCTCGTCAATGACAATCAACTTTCCATCTCGGTACAATATTTTCAGCCCATTATTGTTTGATATATATCTTGCTGTTATTCCAGTTGAAGTCTGTTCTACCTCTTTGAGGTAACTTGTTCTGATGTTTGTCTTTTCTATTGTTGGGATATTCATCAGATATACATTATCTGTTCCGTCAGGATATCTTCCCACCGTCTCATCGCCGTTGTGGGCGGCATAAATCAGTTTATCGCTCCATGTCATATCCTGACTACTAAGCATCACCGTTCCTCCTTCTGCTGAAAGTTTAAATGAAGAATGTAACATGCTGTTTGTTTGTAGTTTATCACACCATACGATGATATATCCGTGTGGCTTTATTGTTGTATTGGCAGCAGTACTTCCACGTGTTATCTTATACTTGGTAGGATTATCCACATCGTCGGTTAAATACATGCCTTCAATGTCGATTTCTTCGTCGGTAGTATTGTACAGCTCTATCCAATCGTTTCGCTTGTAATACTCATTGACATATATACTATTTGCGGCACTCACCTCATTAATCCTTATGAGGACTTTACTCTTGCTGTTTCTTTCATAGTGAGCTGTATAAGTTGCTTTTTCGGTATTGTCAATCGCGAATTCTTTGTCTGTTGATATTATCGTCTCTTCACCTCCACTTACTTTACGCCGCCATTCTTTGAAAGTATATCCTGCACAGTCCTCAGCTTTAAGAGTGGTGGGCAGAAAAAGCTTACCACTAAACGAGGAGTAGGGGATAATGGTGTTGTTTATATATAGTGGCGAACTTTCTATGTTCGAAGTAATCTCTATATCGTATGGCGTCTGCTCTGTTAATCCAAAGCGCTCATATTCATTCATGTTTTTAGCCATTTTGTCCACTCTTCCCTTGAGTGCTGTTTTTATGGCATCGATGGTGCGGTAAGGACTCTTCTGCTCCCATCCCATGGTTTGGGTCACACGTTGAGCCAATTCAGTTAGTATGGCGTTCGCTTTTGTCGTGTTAAACACGCTTCCTCCCATTATGCAGAATGTGTCGATAAACCGCTTTCTGAACTCATCGTTTTTCAGCATATTAAAGAAGAAAGTGCAGAACTTTATCTCTCCATATTTCCTCGTGCCGGTATCGTAAATGTAGTCGAATGTATGCCATTGCATTCCATCGAGCCAATAGAAGAAATTACCATTCATGGCAATACTACTGTTTTCGGTCATCTCTCTATTGTCGGTTTCAAAAGCAGCATCCATGTCGAACATTACTATTCTGTATCTGCCATCATCGTGTTTCCTGTATCCTTTCACATTGTTGTCGGGCCAGTCCCACGACCCAAGAAACATCTCAGCAGCCATATAGTTTATGTATTCATCAATGTCAAGCATTTTCTTTATCTCCTCATATGCTTCATTGTCGGCAGCATTCTCTGAGAGCGTCTCAAGTTGCAGCAAAGCCTCATCGGTGCCATACATCATATATCGCCCTGAGTCAGGACTGTTTTCAAACACATCCAACTCGTCTTTGTCATATCCGAAGTTAGCATATGCAAAATCCTTATTGTTCGGCTCACGTATATTAATCAGTCCTTTATATTCACCATTTATGAAATGCACAGCAGGCTCATATGAAATCACGTCGATGTTTATCCCTGATCGTTGAATGATAGTCTGTATTGCCGCATCTTTTATTCTGCCTGAGGTGTCATTGCCACCCATTCTCACCTGCAATGTTTTGTTCTTGAGATAAGGCTTAGCTGTGAAAAACGGGTAGTCTATGTAGTTCTTGTTTTGATATTTCCTATCGGCTTTCAACTTAAAAGATTTCAGATTGTATGCCCTTGTCCATCCTCCCGAAATGGCAAAGTCAACATCCTGATTTACTGCCATCGTGTCATCAGGTAAGATAAACTGGAAGTTCACAGGTCTGTTCCAATCCATATTCCAGTTGGCTGGAGTGCTCTGTCCATTCCCCGTACACCCGTTAGTGCCCTTTGTGTACACTCCAATAATGTCGTCGTAAAGATACTCATCCCTCGTGTTCACCATTATCACCGGCAGTGTGTGGTCGTAGTTGCGCTCCACATAAGCTCTCGTTACCACATCGCTGGGCAGCATGCCCTGTGCAAAGAGTCTCACCTTCAGTGTTGTGGTATTCTTTATTTTAAATAGCCCCGTGGTTGTTGAATGTCCGTTGGTCATTGTCGGTGTCGTGTTGTCGGTCGTATATCTGACAATAGTTCCCTCAGGCATGCTCACTGATACCAATAGTTCCCCGTCGAACAGTTGTCCGTCGGGCGTTACCGTGGGCATAGCCAACTGCTGCGTGGCATATTCAACCATATTGTTCGTCTTCTCTGGAGTGGGTGATGGCGTCCATCCCCATTCGTTGCCGCCGTCATTTTTTCTTGCAAACGAGCAACGTCCTATTGTTGGCGGATATGTTGCCGAGTCGATTGTCTTTCCTTCTTTCGTGCAGATGCTCACCGTGCCGCCTTGTGCGTCGAGCTTTATGGGCGACTGTATCTTTCTTATCTTATTGCCCCCCATCCAAATCCTTTTCCATCCCTTCGCCTTTATCACTCCCAGTGCTTCGGGCATGATCCATTCCTGTGTCGGTGTGCCACTGTCGGATATCCTACATCCCCCCAAAGCAATGCTGTTGTCGGTAGGGTTGTACAGTTCTATCCATCCGTCGAAATTGCCCGAAGGACTTATCTCGCAGTCGATATTCCCGACCATCACCTCATTTATTATCAGTCCCGACGATGTTGCCGTGGCGCATTCGGTCATCATCTCTATCCTTATGTTATCGGCAACGATCCAGTTGCCGTCGGTAGCTGTCTCGTTGGCGATGCTTATGTCGAGCCCGTTGTCGCCGACATCTACTGTCGCCGACACCCAATATGCGCCGTTGTTGAAAGCCTCCTCAGCGGCTTCCATTGAGTCTGGGTAATATCTCGACTGTCCCGATGGCTTATACGAGTTGCCGTGTGGCTTCTCTGCAAACGAATATGTGAACACGCTTGGCACCTGTGTCTTTACTTCCGTTGCACCATTAAGTCGCAAGTATGCCCTGTCGCTAGCTTGCCCCGAGTTATACTCCGCATAGGCTTTCGAGCTGTAATACGATCTGTGTAGTATCTGCATGCTCACCTTGTAGGACCCTCTCTCCACGTCCAGGTGAGTACTCATTGTCATCGCGCCCCACCACATCTCAATGCATCCATGGTTAATGGCTCCCAGGCTTTGCGCGCTACCCTCTATCGTCCAGTCGCTGGTGATCTTCTTTTCAAAACTTGGGTTCACAAACAGATTATCGGTCACATCAATCCACCTGCTCTCTGCATTCGCCGCAAGAGAACAAACCAATAACATGGCTGCTACGCAGGAGCGCATACAGCCTTTGATGAGTCTTCCGATATATGATATCAGCATCATAAACCCAAACGTTTCGCTTACTTCTGTAAATCTTCTGCGAAGTTACGCAAACTTCTTCGTATCTCAAAAAAAATATTACTATTTTTATCTGCGGCATGTCCCTTGACTGCTCCGCTGTCATCAGCCCGCAT
>CACZRN010000072.1 GCA_902783625.1 uncultured Prevotellaceae bacterium | reverse complement strand
CCGGTGATCATATTGTGGCAGCTGACAATCTCTATGGGGGATCGTTCAACTTGATAACCCACACACTGACCACACAAGGCATATCGAACACAATCATCAACGTGAACGACCTCGATGCGCTCGATAATGCCATACGTCCTAACACCAAGGCTGTGTATGCTGAGACATTCGGCAACCCTAACAGCAATGTGCTCGACATAGAAGGGGTGGCTGCTGTTGCACACAAGCACAACATCCCGCTAATAGTAGACAACACGTTTGGCACGCCATTCCTCATCCGGCCAATTGAGCATGGGGCCGACATTGTTGTACACTCGGCTACAAAATTCATTGGCGGTCATGGCAACTCGCTCGGAGGAGTGATTGTTGATGGAGGGAAATTCCCATGGAAAGACAATGCCGACAAGTTTCCGTCACTTGCCAAGCCCGACCCGTCGTACCATGGAGCCATATTTGCCGATGTTGCAGGAGCGGCAGCTTTCGTCACAAGAATACGTGCCGTCATACTGCGCGACACTGGAGCGGCTATATCTCCATTCAACGCATTCCTGCTTCTGCAAGGACTGGAAACACTAAGTCTAAGGGTGGAGCGTCATGTGGAGAACACACTAAAGGTGGTTGAATTTCTAAACAATCACCCGAAAGTGAAGAAAGTGAATCACCCTGCCTTGCCATATCACCGCGACCATCATCTCTACGAGAGATATTTCCCCAATGGCGGAGGCTCGATATTTACTTTCGAGATTGACGGAGGACAAGACGAAGCATGGCGGTTCATCGATTCACTCGAGATATTCTCGTTGCTCGCAAATGTTGCCGACGTGAAGAGTTTGGTTATTCATCCTTATACCACCACTCATTCGCAACTCACCGAGAAGGAACTTGCCGAGCAGAACATAACGCCAGCGACAATCAGACTGAGCATAGGAACAGAACACATAGACGACATTATCGACGATCTAAGGCAGGCGCTCAATAGTATTTAAAACGTTGCAGATGCGGCCGACAAAAATATAACAACCAAGAAACTGAACTAGATATGAATGAAATAATCGCGTTTGTGACTGGTCCGACAGACTATAGTGAGGGAAGATTGGTATTATTCAAAATGTAATACAATATATACATAAATATTAAAATATTATGACAAAGATTGCGACACAACTTACCGACCTCATAGGAGGTACGCCGCTGCTCGAATTGGGTAAATTCTCTGAGCAGAAAGGCATTCTGCGTCCCATTATCGCTAAAGTGGAATTTTTCAATCCCGGAGGAAGTGTGAAAGACCGCATCGCCCTTGCAATGATTGAAGATGCCGAGCAACGACAACTGCTCACCCCCGGCGCAACCATCATAGAGCCCACAAGCGGCAACACCGGAGTGGGACTGGCATTGGCATGTGCCGTGAAAGGATATCGACTCATCCTCACCATGCCCGACACCATGAGCATTGAGCGCCGCCGACTGGTAAAAGCCTACGGTGCAAAAGTGCTTCTCACACCTGGCAAAGAAGGAATGTCTGGTGCAATACGCAAGGCAGAAGAACTACGCAGCCAGATTGATGGAAGCATTATCCTTCAGCAATTTGAGAATCCTGCCAATCCTAAGCGCCACTATCAGACCACTGGACCAGAGCTATGGCAGCAGACCGACCATCAGATAGACATATTCGTTGCAGGAGTCGGCACTGGAGGCACAGTGTCGGGAGTGGCACGCTACCTGAAGGAACAGAACCCGCAAGTGAAGGTTGTGGCTGTTGAACCGGCTTCGTCGCCTGTGCTCAGCGGCGGACAAAGCGGGCCACATAAGATTCAAGGCATAGGTGCAGGGTTCGTACCAAAGACTTTCTGCGCCGAAGTAGTTGACGAGATTCTTACTGTAGAGAACGATGATGCTATCCGTGCCGCTCGCGAAGTGGCACAGCAAGAAGGACTGCTCGTGGGAATATCGTCAGGGGCAGCACTACATGCTGCTATTGAGATAGCCCGTCGCGAGGAGAACCGTGGCAAGATGATAGTGGCTTTGCTGCCCGACACCGGCGAGCGATATCTCTCCACACAACTCTACGATTTCGAGGACTACCCTCTCTAAACTATTCATACAAGAAAAAAACAGAGCGGCATGGCCAGACACTGGTCATGCCGCTCTGTTTGATATGATAATCTCCTTACAGCAACTATCATCAGTCTGTTGACGACAACATAAAGAAACGCTATTCTTCAGTCGCTTGCAGAATCAGATAAGCGAGAATGCCACGTCCATCATCTTTGTGAATGTGGTCTGCCGCTCTTCGGCTGTAGTCACTTCGCCAGTGATGATATGGTCTGATATGGTGCATATGCCGAGCGCACGGTTGCCCGAGCGAGCGGCGTTCATATATAGCCCGGCAATCTCCATCTCTACTGCCAGCACACCCATGTTTATCCACTTGTCGTTATGGGCATTCTCCGAATAGAACACGTCCGACGAGAACACATTTCCCACCTTGTATCTATATCCCATCTTGTCGCATGTATCAGCAGCATGTCGCAGCAACTCAAAGTCGGCTATCGGTGCGAAAGTGCCGGGGAGCTCATACTGATTAGCATAGGTTGAGTTGGTACATGCGCCAGCTGCTATCACCAGATCGCCGACATGAAGATCGGTTTGAATGCTACCTGCCGAGCCCACACGGATGATTGTCTTCACGCCGTAGAAATTGTAAAGCTCGTAGGTGTAGATGCCTATCGACGGCATTCCCATTCCATGTCCCATCACGCTGACCCGCTTACCCTTATAAGTACCCGTGAAGCCAAGCATGCCGCGCACATTATTGAACAGCACCGGGTTGTCCAAGAACTTCTCGGCCATGAATTTCACACGCAGGGGATCGCCTGCCATAATCACTGTCTCGGCTATTTCGCCGTATTTTGCCCCAATGTGGGCGGTTGGTGTATTTGCCATAGTCTTATAGTTTATTTTTAGTTCCGATTTTTCATGCTTATCCAGACAATAATATCATCTCACAGCTACAAATTTAATCATTATTTGTCCGAAATGATGTTTTTTTTCGATTTTTTCTTATTTTTGCGCATAAATTCATAATAAAACGAATATGAACAAGATTTTCACCATTGCACTTATCGCCCTACTCTTTGCAGTGGGAGCATGCAGTCCGTCGGCTGACAACAAGGCTACCGACGAGAAGACAATGACTGATCCTAAAGTCTACGACGAAGACATCAACCCTATTGAGCAGATCGACCAGGCTCTGGCCGCTGCCAACACTCGGGGAAAGTTTGTTATTTGCCAAGTTGGCGGCAACTGGTGCCCATGGTGCCTGCGCTTTGCCAAGTTCATTACCGACGATGCCGACATCAGCAAGTTGGTAAGCGACAACTTCGAGTATATCCATGTCAACTACAATCCTCGCAGCTCTGCATCT
>CACZRN010000071.1 GCA_902783625.1 uncultured Prevotellaceae bacterium | reverse complement strand
TCTGTATTTACACATTCCCGTCTCAAAATCCACAGCGCTCGCACTCAATGCAATGAGCATCAATGCGAATGAGAATAGTAACTTTTTAATGATCTTATTATTTTTTTTTAAAATTATTATTTTTTTGTTGTTAAGTCTCGAAAAAAAAATTTCTCACTGATATTTTTGCAAAAATAAAACATATTCGGATAAATTGCAAAGAAAATGTAACTTTTTTTACACAAAATGTAAAATAATTGTGAACACTGGGTGATTCGCTTCATCATGCTCTACGACATGAGAGGCGCAAGAAAAGAAAAATGAAGAGAGAAAGTGAAAAAATGGTTGTCGGAAGCAACTCTATATCCATGCGCTGGAAAAGAGCCACTTTAACGCCATTAAAGCATTGAGTTAATGCCATTAAAGGGCCCATTTAATGGAAATTTTGCTCGCAAAATTCTCAATAAAGAGGCCCTTTAATAACAGTAAGTAAATCAGAAAGTTACAACGGCAGATTCCGTTGTCTTCAATAACTGTGTCGGCAACTGTTTCTTTAAGTTGCTGATGATGTGATTATCTCACTCGTTTCAGATGAAGTACTGCCGACGATTTCGGTTTATCGAGACGCACCGTAATGCCTGTCTGCGACAAGTCTTTACCGCTCATTATAGTCTCCTCGCCGGTGTCTATATTTGTTATCTGGTAGTTTTCACCTTTCCCAACGTATGGCAGTCGTGCGGTATAGGTGTCCTGCTCACAAGTCTCCTGCCTGAACAACAGCACCACGCTTTCGTCTGTCGCGCGGTCGTTGTAGGCGAATACCGTCCATTGGTTCGTGTCGGTCTTGCTGTGCCACGGTGTGAGGACATACATGTCTTTGGTGAGCAGATGGCTGTATGTGCGCCACTCGTTGAATGTCGAGCGCAGTCGGTTGTAGTCGAGTGTCTCGTCGTGGGTGAAGCATGCAGCCAGATTATATATCGGCAGCCACGAGGCGCGGATGACATAGATGGGCTCGCCGCCACGCTCCAGCGGACCGAGCTCTTCGGCCGACTCTTTTGTGGCCGATCCGTGGAAGGGTATCCAGCGGTTGAATGTCGAGCTCATCGACAGTCGCAGTGCCGTTGTGGTGCGGTCGGCATCGCTGCGCATGAAGGGAACGCTGCGGCGCAGCGACTCGATGTCGTTTCTTCCCCCACCCGACGCGCAGTTGTCGATGAACGTGCACTTGCCGTTGCGGGCGCAGAAGTCGATGATTTCATCCCACAGCATGTAGTGCCCCTGAATGCCTTTGTTCTCGGTGATGCCCTTGCGTGGCAGTCCTGTCTGTTGCTCTTCGCGGGCGTCGAGCGTGGGCCATGTGGTGCCCGGGTCGCTATTGTTATCCTCGCGGAAGAGGTCTACCTCGTTCTCCTTCATCATCTTCGTTATTCTATGGAGCGTCCACTTGCGGCAGTCGGGGTCGCCGATGTTGTTGGTCGTCACGCCGCGGCCGTTGCTTATGCCCCACTCGCTGCGGTAGCCGTAGTTCTTGACGAGAGCGTCGACGTTGGTCACTCGCTCGGGCTCAAACCACGTGAGCACCTTCATCCCCGCGCGGTGGCATGCCTCGTTCGACTCGCGGAAGCTGTTTCCGGGCCATTTTATGGTGTCGAGCTCCCATGTTCCCACCGTGCCCCACCAGTCGACAGGCACCGTGTTGCCATTGGGGTCGAAGTACCACCCGGCGTCGAACCAGCGGAAGTCTACTTTCACCTTTTCATATATAATCCTGTCGAGCGTTCGCCTCCATGTGTAGAATCGCTCTGAGATGCTCCCGTCGGAGTTGGGCAGTCCGGTGTCGCTGGCGAAGGTGGTTGTTGAGAAAGGCTCTATGCGTTCGCCCTGAGCGTTGGCGCGGGGCATGTTGAAGGCCTGAAACCACTCTCGCCATAGGTTGGTGGCATCGTCGTAGTTGCGCCCTTTGTAGGGCAGCATCACCACGAGTGCCGTTCTCACGCGCTCGCCGGGGAGAAGGACGGAGCGGAAGTCGTTGGTGCTCTGTGCCGTCATGGTGGTCCGGCTGCCCTTAGCTGAGAAATCGGCCTGCCACGTACCGGCCCATCCGAGGGCCATGAGTGTGCCTCCGTCGCCATGGACGAGGTCGAAATATGGGAACACCACGTGAGTGGCGCGGCCGCCGTCGGAGCGGAAGCTGACGGGCTCACGCGTGAGATCTTTATCGTAGGCAGCATACTGGTTCTCATGGTCGCCGAGGCATCCGCGCAGCACGGGAGCGGCGCCGTCGAACGTCATGTCGATGGCGTTTACTTTCTCCAGCACGCGGCTCGCCGTAGTGCCGACATTCTCAAACCAAAGCGTGTACTCCACCTCGCCATATTCCTTGTTGTGGAGGGCGTCGAGGGTGATGGTCATATCCTCGTCGAGCCGGAACGTCAGCACCGTTCGTCGCGTCGAGGCAGCGTCGGTCACCTTCCTGTCGGTCAGCCTCAGCCCGCCGAGCCCTCGATGTTGCTTGCCGTCGTAGACGAACGAGACCGGCGTAGTCTGCGACTTACACACCTTTGCATACAACTGTTCGCCCCGCTTTAGAGCAAGGTTTTCGCGCGGCGGCATTTTTGTCTCGCCATACAAATTCAGCGTCATGAACGTGGCCATCACCGCTAAAACTATCGATACGAGTCTGAATGTTTTCATATTCCTATGCTTTTCAGTTAGATTTCATCGCAAAGATAAGCATAAAAATGTAAAGCAGAAAATATAAAAAGAAAAATGAAATGTAGAAAATGAATGTAAAGACATAAATCACAAAAAATCCCCCGGGCTTATTTTGCTCGGGGGATTGTGCTATGTGTATGTCACACTGACATGTTGTCAGTCTGTTAGTCCTTCAGTGGAACTGTGAAGTAACCCTTCTTGCCTGTCGGGTAGATACCTGTTATCCAGAGCACCGGTTCCTTGCTTGTAGAGGTTGACTTCACGATGTCTTCCAGCTGCTCGATGCTGCGGATAGGCTCGTCGTTCACCTTCTGGATGATGAATCCCTTTGGCACTCCAGCATCCTTCATGCGACCGTTGTTCACCTTGATGACCTCAAGTCCGTAGCTAATCTCAAGATTCTGCTTCTGCTGGTCGGTGACGACACGGAAGTTAGCTCCGAGTACATCGAGATCGGCCTTCTTCACTATCTCGGTGTTGCCCTGCTCATTCTTCAGGGTGACGGTCTTGGTCATCTTCTTCTTGTTGTGCAGATAGGTGATGGTGATCTTCTCTCCAGGACGCTTGTTGGCCATCACTGCGGTGAGCTCACCAAACTTCGTAATCTTCTGACCATCAACGGCAGTGATCACGTCGCCCTTCTCTATGCCAGCCTCTGCAGCTGCTCCGCCGTCGGTAACCTCAGCCACATAGACGCCTTCCATCGTTCCGAGGTCGGGCTCTTCCTTGTCCTGCTGCTTCTGCATGTCGATGTAGGTCTTCACGTCCTGTCCGGCAATGCCGATCATAGCACGCTGCACGGTGCCATACTTCTTCAGGTCGTCGACCACCTTATTCATTATAGCCGTCGGAATGGCGAAGCCGTAGCCGGCATAGGAACCCGTCTCAGAGTAGAGCATGGCGTTGATACCCACGAGCTCGCCACGGGTATTGACGAGCGCACCGCCCGAGTTGCCGCGGTTGATGGCTGCGTCGGTCTGGATGAACGACTCTACACCGTTTGCCCCCAGCGTGCGCGCCTTGGCACTGACGATACCAGCGGTGACGGTGTTGGTGAGGTTGAACGGGTTACCCACGGCAATCACCCACTCGCCCACCTTCAGATCGTCGCTGTTGGCAATGGCGATAGCCGGCAGATTGGAACCGTCGATCTTGATAAGAGCAAGGTCGGTGGTCTTGTCGGTACCGATGATACGAGCCGAATATTCCTTGTTGTCGTTGAGCGTGACGGTCAGTTCGTCGGCACCCTCAACCACGTGATTGTTAGTCACTATATATCCGTCGGCAGAGATGATCACACCCGAGCCAGAACCTTGCTGCTTAGGAGTGCGCACCTGACGCTTCTGCTTGCCACCCTGTCCGTTGTTAGGATTGCCGAAGAATCCGAAAGGATCATTGAAGAAATCGCTGAACGGATCGCTCTGCACTTCCACTTCCTCCACCTTGCTGTTGCGTGTGTTCAGAATATGAACCACCGTGGGCAGCGCCTTTTCGGCAGCATAGGTGAGGTCGACAGGCTGTCCGGCAATAGGAGCTGCGGGCTGACTGGCGTTTACTTTCATGAACGTACCGGCAGAGAATGCTACTGCCGCAAGACATAATCCACAGAGTAGGATTTTCGATACTGTGCTTGAAATCTTCTTCATTTTCTTATTTACCTTTTTAATGTTTAACTTCTTGTTTAATATTCTCTCCTTATATAGTTATTAGTTTGCTGACAACACCAACATACTATTACTGACAGCACATGGCCGTCCCTATCTGTTTTTTTCGAATGCAAAAATAATGGCAAAAATCTTTAAACCGACAATTTGACATACATCTTTATTCCTATTTAACAATCAGTTTTTCGGAATTAACAATTTCGTTTCCGTTATTAACAAAATTGATTTTTGTTTAGTTTTCTCTTATATCCAGAAAAGATAAAATGAAGAAGTTAGGCTGCGCCTCGGTAAAAAATCCCTGCTTTATAGCCGCCCCTTATCAAGGGGCTCAAAATGTCTTACGCTCGGCTTGCACTAACTTTTACAATATAAAAATGAAGAAGTTAGGCTGCGCCTCGGTAAAAAAAAAGAACAAAATCTTTTGTTTTACGCTCGGCTTGCACTAACTTTGTCGGCCGTAAGCAGTAGTCCGGTCTGTCGCTGGCGGAGAAATCCGCGAGAGGAAAGTCCGGGCAGCATAGGGCTCTCCACTTCCGAAAGTAGAAGCTGTCGGTGACGGCAGGCTTAGGCAGAAGAGAACGACCGCTCCTTGTAGGAGTAAGGGTGAGAAGGTGGTGTAAGAGACCACCAGCCAGTGGGTGACCACTGGGCTGTGCCGGCTGGAGGCTGCAAGTTCGCGTATACCGTCGTCTGAGGGCTGCCCGCCCGATGCTTAGGCAACGACGGAGGGTAGAACGCTAGAGCCGCGAGGTGACTTGCGGAGTAGATAAATGACAGACACGCCAGGCCAAACGACCCGGCGCACAGAACCCGGCTTACAGGGCCACTGCTTGCTTTTTTATGAAATAATACAAGAGGCACAAAGCCGCAATGTATTTGCATACAGACCGCACGCCTCTATTATATAGTAAAAAGAAATAATTTAAAAAAAAAGACATGGATATAAACGATTTTATCCAATACAAGGACAAATTCACGGAGAATGCCTTCGTGGATAAGGTGTCGAAGATTGCCAAGCGCGCCGGCAGCAAACTCGTTTACGCTGCCTTGGTGCTCTACTACACCCTACAAAGCGACAAGGTGTCGCTGAAAGACAAAGCCATCATTATCGGAGCCCTGGGTTACCTCGTCGCTCCTATCGATGCAATGCCCGACATAATTCCCATTGCCGGACTCGGCGACGATCTGGCAGTGCTGCTGTTTGTGCTTGAGAAGGTGTGGGGCGACGTGACCGACGACATCAAAGGCAAGGCAAAGGCAAAGTTGGCAAAGTGGTTCGACGATGACGAGATAGTGAAGGCAGAAGATGTCTTTACTGAAGAACCGCAAGACATTCCCGTCTGACCTCTATTCAGAGATAAAAAAAAGGAGTCGTGACGCTCGGTTGTGAGCATCACGACTCTTTTTTCGTTACAGCGGTCATGCACTACATGCCCAATTCTCTGCGCAGGAAGTGCGGTGTATATCCTTTCTCCGACTTTGCCACCTCCTCGGGAGTACCCGTTGAGAGAATCGTGCCACCATTGCGACCACCCTCGGGACCCATGTCGATAATATAGTCGGCAAGTTTTATCACATCGAGATTATGTTCGATTATAATCACTGTATTTCCACGCTCTACCAAGCGCTGCAGCACATCCATGAGCACACGGATATCCTCGAAATGCAGTCCTGTGGTGGGCTCGTCTAATATGTAGAGCGTGCGCCCTGTGTCGCGTCGCGACAGTTCTGCCGCCAACTTCACGCGCTGGCTCTCACCTCCCGACAGCGTGGTAGAAGGCTGACCGAGCTTAATGTATCCGAGTCCGACGTCCTGAATGGTCTTTATCTTTTGCAAGATATGCGGCACGTTCTCGAAGAACTCCACCGCCTGGTTGATTGTCATATCGAGCACATCGGCAATGCTTTTGCCCTTGTATCTCACCTCAAGCGTCTCACGGTTGTAGCGCTTGCCGTGGCACACCTCGCAAGGAACCATAACATCGGGAAGAAAATTCATCTCGATATTCTTGTATCCATTGCCCCCACATGCCTCGCAACGGCCACCTTTCACATTGAACGAGAACCGTCCGGGCTTATAGCCTCGTATCTTAGCCTCGGGAAGAGCGACGAAGAGCGAACGTATGTCGGAGAACACTCCAGTGTATGTGGCAGGATTGCTGCGCGGTGTACGGCCGATGGGCGACTGATCGACGTCAATCACTTTGTCGATATTCTCCATTCCCTCAATACCTTTCATCGGCATAGGACGCTTCAGCGAGCGATAGAAATGCTGGCTGAGAGCGGGTTGCAGTGTCTCGTTGATGAGTGTCGATTTGCCGCTTCCGCTTACTCCAGTGACCACAATCAGCGTGCCGAGGGGGAAACTGACGTCGATATCTTTCAGGTTGTTTCCACTTGCCCCACGCACAGTGAGCACCTTCCCGTTACCCTTGCGACGCTCGGCAGGAACAGCTATCTCGCACTTGCCCGACAGATAATCGGCAGTGAGCGTAGAGGTGCCGAGCATATCCGACGGTTTCCCCTGAAACACAATCTCCCCACCCTTTCGTCCGGCCTTCGGACCGACATCGACGATATAATCGGCGGCGAGCATCATGTCTTTGTCGTGCTCCACCACAATAACAGTGTTGCCGATGTCGCGCAACTCCTTCAGCGAGTCGATGAGTCGTTGGTTGTCGCGTTGATGGAGCCCTATGCTCGGCTCGTCGAGAATATACAATACGTTCACCAACTGCGACCCAATCTGTGTGGCGAGCCGTATGCGCTGGCTCTCACCTCCCGACAGCGATGCCGAGGGACGGTCGAGGGCCAGATAGTCGAGTCCCACTTCGAGAAGGAAATCTACGCGCGACAGCAGTTCCTTTATTATCTCGTGGGCAATCTTGCCCTCAGCGGTACTCATGTGTTGCTCTGCCTCTGCAAGCCATTGACGCAGATCGTCGATGTCGAGAGCCGACACCTCGGCGATGTTCTTATCCCAAATCTTGTACGAGAGTGCCTCGCGCTTCAGTCGCTGCCCCTTACATTCAGGACATACCGTGCTCTCAAGGAACTGGTCGGCCCATTTCTGCCCGCTTGCGCTATCGTCGCTCTCCATGACTATGCGAAGGTATTTTATCACTCCGTCGTACGAGGTGAAATAGTCGGTTGACGTGTGGACGAGCTCTTTGGCAATCTTCACACTCTCAAGCGAGCCATAGAGAATCTCGCGGATAGCCTCGTCGGGTATCTCGCTGATGGGTGTATGAATGTCGAGGTCGTACTTTGCGAGAATCGATGCTATCTGCCAGAATATCATCTGGTTTTTATGTTTCCCAAGCGGTGCTATACCACCTTCGGCGATACTCAGACTCTTGTCGGGCATCACCTTGTCGAGGTCGATCTCGTTCACTGTACCTAGGCCTTTGCAATATGGGCATGCACCTTCGGGCGAGTTGAACGAGAAAATGTTTGGAGCGGCCTCGCCATACGACAATCCTGTCACAGGATCGATTAGTCGGCGCGAATAGTTGCGCAGCTCCGATGTCTCTCTGTCGAGAATCATCAGTGCTCCGTCGCCCTGTCGAAGCGCAGTCTCCACGGTGCGGCGCAGACGTTCGTCGTCCTTGCCCGCAACCTTCAGCTTATCGATCACCACCTCGATGTTATGGTTCTGGTAGCGATCTACTTTCATTCCCCGCACTATGTCTTGTATCTCGCCGTCGACGCGCACGTAGAGGTAGCCTTTCTTGCGCATGCTTTCGAACAGCTCACGATAGTGTCCCTTGCGTTGACGCACAAGCGGGGCGAGTATGTATATCTGTCTGTCGGCATAGTCGGAGAGTATCATCTCCACCACCTGCTCCTCTGTGTACTTTTGCATTTTTTCGCCTGATAGGTAGCTGTATGCTGTTCCGGCGCGTGCATAGAGCAGTCGCAGATAGTCGTATATCTCGGTTGTGGTGCCTACGGTGGAGCGCGGGTTCTTATTGGTGGTCTTCTGCTCGATGCTTATCACCGGACTGAGCCCCGTTATCTTATCGACATCGGGTCGCTCCATGCCACCGAGGAAGTTGCGGGCATAGGCAGAGAATGTCTCTATATAGCGCCGTTGACCTTCGGCATAGATAGTATCGAAGGCCAACGATGACTTGCCCGAACCCGATAGTCCGGTGATCACTGTTAGAGAATTGCGTGGTATATCTACGTCTACATTCTTCAGATTGTGGACGCGCGCGCCGAGAACACTGATATTTCCTGCCATCGTGAGTTATTCCCTTCCGTAGCTATCGCCCTCGGTATATCCTCGCAGCAGGTTCACATCGCGCTTTATCGAGAATTTCCTGCCATCGGCACCCTTCGCTTTCACGAGCAAGTAGTAAACGCCCTGTTTCACATCCTTGCCTTTGTATTTCCCGTCCCAACCGCCGGCAGGATCAGTCCATTCGTAGAGTTTCTGGCCCCAGCGATTGAAGATATAGGCATGAAACTCCACTATCGACTGCCATCCCTCCTTTGCCTTATATATGTCGTTTATACCATCGTTGTTGGGGGTGAAAGCGTTAGGGAACAACAGGTTGCTCTCCGATATACCGATACGGATTGGCGTTGCCGTTTCCCAATACTCTTCGGTGAACTTCACCGTGTCGTTGCCCTGGATGAAGACAGCATATAGCTCCACCTTGTGCGACCCGGCTTTAGTGAAAGTGTATTCGGTGTCCTCTTCCATTCTCTTTAGGTAAGGCTCCTCTTCACCTTCAAGTGTGAAGTGCCACTCGTAGTGGGATTCCCAACCGGCGGTATTCTCAGCGTTGGCAAAGAACTGCGCACGCAGAGGAGCAGAGCCGGTGAACGATGTGCCCTCATCTTCGCTGCCATCGACGGCATAGAACTTTGCCGAAGGGTCGATGTATGGCATTTCATCCTGAGCGAACAATGTATTCACGGGCGACAGGACAAATATTAAGAATGCAAAAAAGAATCTCTTACTCATAACAAAATAGTATTATCCTGCAAAGATAGTGCAAACCGAGCGCAGAACAAAATAATTTTAATTATTTTTTATGCCGAGGTGCAGCCTATCTTCTTCAACCATCGGTTGGAAAAGATAGTGAAAGCTGAGAGTAAAACAAAAGAATTTATTCTTTTTTTTACCGAAGCGCATCCTATTTTCACAGAGCGAAGCGATGTAAAGATAGTGCACGAGCTGTTGAGCGAAGCGAAAAAAACGAGCGCAAAAACATTTTGAGCCACTCCATAAAACAAAGACAAAAAGAGCATCAACAAACTCCTACAGAAAATTTTGCTAGCAAAATTCTTAATAAAGAGGCTTTCTATTGTCATTAAAGAGCCTAGTTACCAGAAATTTTGCTAGCAAAATTTCGAAAAAAGAGTCTCTTATTGTTGGTAAAAGGATATCCCTGCCTTACGTCCGCCCCTTATCAAGGGGCTCCAAATGCTAGCAAAATTTTAGGCAATCGACAAATCCAATCGTAATAAGCGTTTCCGCAAGGGTGGCAAAGTGGGTGTGTAAGCGCAAATAATTAGGCCCTGACGCATTGCAGTTGGATATTTTTATGTAACTTCGCAATCGTTTTCTACAAAATAATTATTATCAACAAGATGAAAAAGCAACGTTTCAACCCGACAACGCCGCTGCGCTTCATGCATTTCACGCATAAGAGCTATGCTCTCTTCGCGTGCTTGGGCAAGGTGGTTATTATCGGGGTGCTCAGCGTCAGTACGTTGAAGCACGCCAAGGCCGACGGCATTAGTGTGCGTACGGAATTGGCCGACGACTCGCTGAAGCGTGCTCCCATCGGTCTCGACGAGGTGACGGTAACCGGATCGCGAGCGCCGCTCACGGCGGCAGAAGCGGCACGAATGGTAACCATCGTCAGCCGCGACGAGATTGATCGTGCATCGGCAGAGAGCATCAGCGACATTCTGAAATTGGTCACGGGCGTGGATGTCCGTCAGCGCGGGACCTTTGGTATTCAGACGGACATATCAATCAATGGCGGCACATTCGACCAGACAGCCATCCTATTGAATGGCATGAGCCTGAGCAGCGCGCAGACAGGACACAACGCCGCCGACTTCCCAGTAAGCATTTCCGACATTGAAAGAATCGAAATCGTCAGCGGACCAGCGGCCCGACTGATGGGCACATCGGCTTTCGGAGGGGCGATAAACATCGTCACACGGAGGCCGAAGGAATCGAACATACTCCTGCGGGCAGAGGGTGGAAGCTTCGGCACATTCGACACGGGTGCTACGATGACGCTCAGCAAAGGGGCGCTACAGACGATGATAGCCACAGGCTACGGCCAAAGCGACGGCGGAACGGAGAACAGCGACTTCCACCAGCGCAGAGCATACTGGCAGGGTAACTACTCGAAAACCTACTATAGCCTGCGCTGGCAGACAGGAATAACATCGCGCGACTATGGAGCAAGCACGTTCTACTCGGCGCGCTTCAACAACCAATACGAAACCACCCGCCGCATCATCGCATCGGTGGCCGCCGACGTGGCAATACCGGGCACAGGGATTGTCATCTCACCGATGATTTACGCCCATCGCGACATGGACCACTATCAACTTACCAAAGGACTCACAGGAGCCGCAAACGGAGAGAATATACATCGCACCGACAACATCGGGGCACAACTGAACGCTAACGCATCGTGGCGGTTGGGACGGACAACAATAGGACTCGACATATCAAGAGACAATATACTGAGCACCGCCTACGGAGAGCTGATGGAAGAGAGCCGATGGAAGAGCATCAGAGGCAGCGAGAGGAAATACGACCGCAAGGCAGGACGCACCAACTCGGCATTAACACTCGAGCACAACATCGTCGCACGCCGACTGAGCATCTCGGCTGGCATGACGGCGTTCCGAAACACCGGACTCGACAACAGCATACGCCTCTACCCCGGCTTCGACATCGCCTATCGCCCCGCTGAACAGTGGCGACTGTTCGCATCGTGGAACAAGAGTCTGCGTCTGCCCACATTCACCGACCTGTATGTGGCAAATGCCGTACAGAAAGGCGACGCGAATCTGCTTCCGGAAAAGAACACGATGATGAAAATCGGTGCACAGACAACAAACAATACAGCCGACGCCTCGCTCAGTTGTTTCTATAGTCGGGGAAGGGATATGATCGATTGGGTTTATCCTGATGAGACCGCCACACGCTACCAGGCAATGAACATCGGTAGGCTAAACAACATCGGCGTTGACGCCCAAGTGGTGCTACACATGGATAATATATTGAAACAGAGCACGCTGCGAAATATCAGCATATCGTACTCGTATATTCACCAGAATCACAAAACCGACCAACCGATATGGAAATCGCTCTATGCCCTTGAGTATCTGAGGCATAAGTTTACGGCTCAGGCCGACCTGCACATCTGGCGAAACCTTTCGGCCACGTGGGCCTTACGCTGGCAGCAACGCATGAACGGATATCACCCGTATGCGAAAATCGACTGCCGCATAGCATGGAACGACCGCAGGTTTTCGGTTTGGGTGAAAGGCGACAACCTGACCGCACATCGCTACTACGACATCGGCGGTGTGCTGCAGCCAGGACTCTGGATAATGGCAGGAGCGGAGATACGACTGAGATAATAGTCTATAACAACGTTAAGGACCTTAACGACAAAAGGATATAAAAAATTGGCGGAGCAGGCTGACATTACAACCTTGCTCCGCCATTCCGAAAGATGCTTATTCGTCGGCAACTGCCATCAGCCTTTCAGCTTGAACGACTTCTCGATGTCGTCGAGCAAAGTCGCAAACTCAGCATCGGCAGATATACGCTTCTCCACATTGTGACAGCTGTGAATGACAGTGCTGTGATCGCGTCCGCCAACAAGTTTTCCTATCCTTGATGCCGGCATGCGAGTGTACTTCTGTGCCATGTACATTGCCACTTGTCGCGGAACGACAAACTCTCTGCGTCGCGACTGACCGTTCAGATCGTCGGCACTGATACCGAAGCGCTCGCAAACAGAGCCAACGATATCGTCGATTGTCAGCGGATTGTCGTCGCTCTTCACCGCTCTCTTAACCACACGCTCGGCAAGACGCATGTCAATCTCAGTGTTATAGACCACCGAATAGGCCAGCAAACCATTGATAGCACCCTCCAGATCGCGGACACTGCCATTGGCTGTCTCGGCAATGAAACGAACGACATTGTCGGGAATCGACAGGCCGTCGCGCTTCATCTTGCTCTTCAGGATATCGATGCACAACTGCACGTTAGGCTTCTCTATCTCGGCAATCAGGCCACAAGAGAACCGTGTAATCAGTCGCTCGTTCATCCCGATGAGCTCAACAGGAGGACGGTCGCAAGCAAGAATAATCTGCTTGCCTGTGCGGAAGAGATGGTTGAAGATGTGGAAGAACGTCTCACGAGTGCTGGTGGCAGTGAGCCATTCCTGCACATCGTCGACGATAAGCATGTCTATCGATTGATAGAAATTGATGAAGTCGTTGGTCGTGTGGTTGCGAACAGAATCGGTGTACTGAACTTGGAACAGACGTGCGCTGATGTACAGCACTCTCCGCTGGGGATACAGCTGCTTCGTGCGTACGCCTATAGCATTGATAAGGTGTGTCTTTCCGCATCCCGATGGTCCGAAGACGAACAGCGGATTGAAGGTGACATTGCTCGGATGCTCTGCTATCGACAGTCCTACGGTGCGAGGCAGCTTGTTGCTTGTGCCTTCGATGTAGTTGTTGAATGTCTGTCGCGGATTCAGATACGAATCAAACTCCGCATTCCGTGCGGCATCAAACACCGACGGTGTCTTGTTTGCCATGCCCGAGCCTTTCTGCTCCATTCGCTTGTCAACCTCGTCGGGCGAATAATCTATCGTGGTCTTTGGATTGCTCACGGCAAGAACACGATACTTCAAGACAATCTGAGAGCGGAATACACGCATGAACACCTTACGAAGCAGATCGGCAAAGTTGCCCTCCAGGTACTCCACAATCATGTGGCTCTGCACCTGTAGCATCAGCGTCCGAGTATCCTCATCGTACGACTCGCATACGATGGGCTGGAACCATGTGCTATATTGTTGCTCTGAGACGTTACGCTTGACGAGCGCAAGACACTCGTCCCAAAGAGCTTTAGGACTTTCGTTCATCTGCTTCTGATTTAGTTGATCTGTTCGGCAACCAGTGACAAGAAATTGCCCGTTGGCAAGATCAGTCACGTGTTGACCGAAACGACGGAGATAGTCTGAGCGACTATCAGCGTTTGCAAAATTAAAAAAGAATTATAGAAACTGCAAGAGTGTAAACATTTAAGCTACTCAACCATTTCTCATAAAACGCCATATTTAAGCACTTTACAAACTTTACCGTAATTCACTGTTTTTTCTAATGATTGATTTTTGCAACTATTTGTAAAACAGACAATTAAACCATATAGCATAAAGTGTTTCACTTTCAGAGTGAAACATTATTTTTTTGCGTCATATTTGCCGTAAAATTAACACTTTAGGTGTGCGCTCATTTACGTGGAACAAAAAAAATTGTTATTTATATTAAATCTATATAACGCATCTTTTGTCACTTTTTGCTCACTCTTCTCTTGAAGGATAAAAAAATGCTTTTCGGTGATGACTTTTATATTTCATTCCGACAGGCAATTACACAATTTTGCCCGACCGATTCACACGAAAAAGCCGGCAAAGGACATTTCTCTGCCGGCTTGTATGGTTATCCCAAGGCATCACTGCTTCTTGCCGAAAATCGAGAAGTGCACATATCGCTTCGGGTTCGCCCTGAGGTTGTTCAAAAGCGAATCGGCAGCCAAGGCAGTAGCGTTGAGATTGTCATACAACTTGCTGTCGCGCATGAGTTTACCGAGAGTGCCATTGTTGTTAGCCAGCTGCGACGAGAGGCTCTGCATGTTGTCGAGAGTGGCATTGAGCTTCTTAACGGTAGCATTAACATCAACAGCTGCGAGGTTCGATGTAAGGCGCGAAGTGTTGCCGAGCAACGTATCGGTCTTGCTGACAATGCCCGGCACATCGCGATTCAGTTCGGCCAATAGGGTATTGAACTGCTTTGTAGAGGCGTTCAGTTCGTTTGTCAGCGCCTCGACATTATGCACTGAGCGCGTTATCGACGGGTCGGCGAGCAGCGTGTTGATACTTGCCATTATCGAATCGAGCTTCGGCAACATATTCTCAACGGCTGGTAACATGGCAGCGACACTACTGAGTGTGCCACCATCGACGTGTCCTTCAATCACAGAACCGGGTTCCAATGTGCCGCCATTGGGATCACCGAGCAACATGCTGACACGCACATTGCCAAGCATATCGCTCTCGATGACTGCCTCAGAGCCTTTGGGCACAATCATCTTCTTATCGAGTCCCACCTCTACCATCGTCGGGGTCTTGTGGGTGTAGTCGTACTTCACATTCTTCACCACTCCCACCTGATAACCATCGGAATAGATGGGACTGGAGACACCAAGCCCGCTGACATCGTTGAAATGAATGTAATAGATGTTGTTATCTGAAAACATGGCCATGCCTTTCAGGAACTGCAGTCCATAGAAAAGCAGCACAATACCTATTATTGCCACCAAGGCAATTCGAATTTCTTTTTTAAATTTCATCCTATCAATGATTTATATCGATTTCTAATAACTATTATTCACAATGTACGCACATTATCTCTTCCCTGCCTTCTGCTCCTTCAGTGCGTCGGCAACCGAAATCTTCTGCCCGCCACGGAATGCCACTACAAACGCCTGCGGGAATTTCTCGGCGAGCGATTTCTTCAGCTTATTTATCTCAACATATTCAGGCGACGAACCTATGGTATATTTCACCATGCCGCCCTCGCGGTAGGAGTCGATCTCTTTCTCGCCTTTAAACTGCGGCGAACCCGCCTTCAGTTCACTGTCGGAAGCAAGGATCTGCACCTTGAACACTATCTCAGGCACCTTCTCGGCGGCATTCTCTTCAGGCTGAGGCTCTGGTGTAGAAGGCGTCTCCGCCACCACTGGTTGCTGCTCCGGTGTCACTACAGGCTGCGGTTCGGGCACTACTTCTTGCTTCTCGGGAACCACCTCTTGTTTCTCGGGAACCACTTCTTGTTTCTCAGGCACGGTGATGTCGCCCCGACCAGGCACTGCCGACGGTATCGAAGGCTCAGGAACCACCGTAGGTTCAAATGGCACGGTGATGTTCGGATCGTACTTTGCCCTGTATTTCATTATCGCCTGATAAATCCCGCGGGCATAGAGAGAGGGCGCCTCTGCTGAGTTCATAAAGTTCTCCTCGTCGGGAGTGGAGATGAATCCGAGTTCACACAGGCAACCGGGCATCGATGTCAAGCGCAGTACGGCAAGGTTATTCTGGTGAGCTCCTTGGTTCTGACGACCGGTGGCAGCGCATACTGTCGATTGCAGATACTTTGCCAGCTCGACGCTCTTCTCCATGTTGTGGTCTTGCAGGAACTCGAACATTATATTGCTCTCGGGCGAATTAGGGTCGAAGCCCTTATATGTCTGCTTGTAGTCTTTCTCGAGAAAGATCACTGAGTTCTCACGCTTAGCCACGTCGAGGTTCTCCATTATTCCCTTCTTTCCCGTTGTCTCTCCCCGTCCGAGAGTCCATGTCTGGTATCCTCTTACAATCTTACCTCCGGGAACAGCATTTATATGGATGGATATAAACAGGTCGGCCTTGTTGCGATTGGCAATTTCGGCACGCTTGCTCAGTTCCAGATACACATCTGACTTGCGGGTATAGACAACCTTCACGTCGGGGCATTTATCCTCTATCAGCCGTCCGAGCGCGAGCGCAGCTTTCAGTGTAAGGTCTTTCTCCTTTGAATAGCTGCCCCTACAACCAGGATCCTTGCCGCCATGTCCGGCATCGATGACAAGGGTGAACTTCTTATTTGCCGCACTCGAGGGTGCCGCTGCAAATAATAATATATATAATATGAGGAGCAGTATCTTTCTCATTTTACTTATCAATTAATTATCTCGCAAGCATTCAGAATTTGTAATGCAGTTCCACCCCGGCACCTTTGCAGTCGGCTCCCATTGGCGGATTTAGTTTCATCACCTTCACCACGAGCGACGATATCTGCGGATACTCCTTTCCCAGTCGCCGCGCTATCCGTCCTGCCACATGCTCCACCAATGCCGACGGTGTGGCCATTTCTTCCTTCACTATCCGATAGACATCCTCGTAGCCCACGGTTTTGTCGAACACATCGCTCTCCACGGCCCCATACATGTCGCATCCCACGCGGAGCGACACGCTGTAGTCGTTGCCCGTCAGGTGTTCCTGCTCCATCACTCCGTGGTAGGCATGGAACCTGAGGTCGTCGAGCAATATGTAGCTTTCAGTCATCTTCATAGCTTATCCGCAGCGGCTTGCTCCGCAGTTAGTGCAGATCAGGCAACCCTCCTGATATACGAGCGTCTCCTGACCGCAGTTAGGACAGCACTGCCCTTTGGCTTGTGTGCCGTCGACAATATATTTCTTCAACGCGCGCTCAACACCGTTTTTCCAAGTGTTGATACTCTCATCTTTCAGCTGCAGCGATGCCACGAGCTTTATCACGTGGTCGATAGGCATGCGATAGCGCAGCACACCCGATATAAGCTTGGCGTAGTTCCAGTATTCGGGATTGAACTTCTCGGAGAGTCCCTCGACGGTTGTCTTGTATCCGCGTTTGTTCTCAAACTGGAAGTCGTAGCGTCGGGTACCGTCTTCATTCGTCTGCTTCAGTATCTTACCCTTCGTCACCGTCTTCGGGAGCACTATTCCCTCGTCGTCGTCCTGCAGTCCGGTGAATATCTCATAGGGATATCCGTTGAGCAATCCCACGAAGGCAACCCATTTCTCCTTATTGTTCTGGAAGCGCACCACGTCGCATTCCAACACCTGCGGTCTTACCTCTGTCACCTCTGGCACGACCACCTTGGCTGCCTCGCCGGCGGCACTCTCGCTCTTCTTGTCTTTCTTGTCGGTGGATATCATCACACCCGAGCGGCTTCCGTCGCGATAGATGGTGCATCCCTTGCATCCTGAGCGCCAGGCTTCAACATACAATTGGTTCACCAACTGTTCGTCGACATCGTTTGGCAGGTTCACGGTGACGCTGATTGAGTGGTCGACCCACTTCTGTATCTCGCCCTGCATCTTCACCTTCATCAGCCAGTCCACGTCGTTGGCGGTAGCTTTATAATAAGGTGAGCGCTTCACCAGTTCGTCGATTTCTTCCTGACTGTAGTTCTTGGTGGTGTCGATACCGTTGATTTCCATCCATGTGAGGAATTTCTTGTGATATACGATGTATTCCTCGAACGAGTCGCCCACCTCATCGACATAGTCCACACGCACATCGACGTCGTTTGGGTTCACCTTGCGGCGACGCTTATATACGGGCATGAACACGGGCTCTATTCCGCTGGTGGTCTGTGTCATAAGGCTTGTTGTACCTGTCGGAGCGATGGTAAGGCAAGCTATGTTGCGGCGACCGTATTTCTTCATGTCGGCATAAAGCTCTGCATCGGCATCTTTCAGTCGGAGGATGAACGGATTCTTCTCTTCGCGCTTTGCGTCGTATATCTCAAATGCTCCGCGCTCTTTTGCCATCTCCACCGACGAGCGGTAGGCTGCCAATGCGAGTGTGCGGTGAACGCTCACTGCCAAGTCGGTAGCCTCCTGCGTGCCGTAGCACAGTCCGAGGGCTGCGATCATGTCGCCCTCAGCGGTGATGCCCACGCCGGTGCGACGGCCCATACCGCTCTTCTTGCGTATCTTCTCCCACAGGTTCAGCTCGGTCATCTTCACCTCGTCGTCCTGGGGGTCGTTCTTCACTTTCTCGATTATGGTGTCGATCTTCTCAAGCTCCAGATCAACAATGTCGTCCATGATGCGCTGTGCCATTGCTACATGGCGGCGGAAGAGATCGAAATCAAACCATGCCTCTGGCGTGAACGGATTCTCTACATAGCTGTAGAGATTGAGGCACAGCAGTCGGCATGAGTCGTATGGGCAGAGGGGAATCTCTCCGCAAGGATTGGTGCTCACGGTGCGGAAGCCGAGATCGGCATAGCAGTCGGGGATGCTCTCGCGAAGGATGGTGTCCCAGAACAGCACTCCTGGCTCGGCACTCTTCCATGCGTTGTGCACTATCTTCTCCCACAAGGCCTTGGCACTTATCTCCTTCGTCACCACTGGGTTGTCGGAGTCGATGGGGAACTGCTGCGTGTATGTCTTGTCATCAATTGCTGCGCGCATAAACTCGTCGTCGATTTTCACCGAGACGTTGGCTCCCGTCACCTTGCCTTCGGTCATCTTCGCGTCGATGAAAGCCTCGCTGTCGGGGTGCTTAATGCTTACGGAGAGCATCAATGCCCCACGGCGTCCGTCCTGTGCCACCTCGCGTGTGGAGTTGCTGTAGCGCTCCATGAAGGGCACCAGTCCTGTGCTTGTCAGCGCCGAGTTGTTCACCGGGCACCCGGCGGGACGCAGTCCACTGAGGTCGTGCCCCACTCCACCGCGGCGTTTCATCAGCTGCACCTGCTCCTCGTCGGTCTTCATCACAGCACCATAGGAGTCGGCGTCGCCGTCCATACCGATGACGAAGCAGTTGCTGAGGCTTGCCACCTGGTAGTTGTTGCCGATACCTGTCATCGGACTGCCGGCAGGGATAATATACTTGAAGTGGTCGAGGAGCTCAAATACCTGCTCCTCGCTCAGCGGGTTAGGATAGTTCTTCTCTATTCGGGCTATCTCGCGAGCAATGCGGTGATGCATGTCATCGGGCGACTGCTCATAGATATTGCCATAACTGTCTTTCATGGCATACTTGCTGGCCCATACACGGGCGGCAAGAGCATCGCCACCGAAATATTCGAGGGCACCTTGGGTAGCCTCGTCGAATGTATAAGTAGTTTTCTTTTCCATTGTCTGCAAAATTACACTTAATATCTCGTATTCGGAAATCATTTTACGGAAATTTTTTAACAAAAATGCAAGAAAAAGTTTTCCGTTTTGGAAAACATCGTCGCCTCCGACACAAAAAAAGTTTACAAAAAAGTTGATTTCGCGCAGATTGTTTCACGGAAAAGTGTAAACAAAACAACGACACATCAGAAACGACATTTAACATTTCAAACGCCACGAGAATCGAATAATTCCGCACAGAAAATTCTTTGGCCGAAAATACGCGAGTTTTGAGCCGTTTTGCTAAGGCTGTGATAATCAGATGGATACATTCCGGAGCACAGCAAAAACACCCTTTCACGCCCTCAAAAAAGTGGGAAAAAGCGGCAAAAACGGCCTTTTTCCCGTCGTTAAAGAGCCCATCTAATGCCATTAAAGCATTGAGTTAACGCCATTAAAGCATTGGGTTAATGCCGTTAAAGGGCCTCTTTATTGAAACCAACCCATTTCCCCACCCCGAAAAACACGTTTTTCTTCTCCAGATTTCAAATTTCATTTGTAAACGATTTTTTACATCCCGTCACCCGCAAGTTTACACTCAAAAATTGTTTCACGAAAATGTTATTTACCCAAACTCACACTTTATTTTAAAAGAATCATCTTAAAAGGGCAAAATAATATTTGCAGTTTCCAATTATTATGAGTATTTTTGTGCAAACTTAAATATAAAACCTAAATCATAACATACACTATGAAAAAGTTGACAATGATTGCAGTGCTACTGCTCAGCATGGTTGCAGGACAGGTTCATGCAGCCGACTTCAACCTGAAATCACCTAACGGAAAGCTCTCTGTCGATATACAGACGGGCGAGAAACTGACGTGGTCCATCACCCACGAGGGCACCGCCGTGCTGCTGCCATCGGCGATAGCTGCCGATTGCAAGGTGGCGGGGCGCGATCTGAGAATGGGAGCTAACATAAAGAAAGCCAAAGCAATGCGCGGCGAGACAAGACAGCAATGGCACACCGACTTCTATCGGAAGAAGACTGT
>CACZRN010000070.1 GCA_902783625.1 uncultured Prevotellaceae bacterium | reverse complement strand
TATTTCTTCGGAAAGGTGACAATGTACCCGTCGTACATCCGCCGTGGGCGTGATATGATTCTTTATTTCCTCAATAAACACTTTGGCGACAAGGAAGGGCTCATAGTACCGATGAAACCGTTGATTATTGAATCGGATATCAGCGAGCTCGAGAAGATTTTCACCGAAGACGACTTCCGCTCCGATTACCGCATACTGAACCGCGAGATACGCAACCTGGGATACAACATCCCGCCGCTCGTGAATGCTTATATGAGTCTGTCGCCGACGATGAAGCTTTTCGGAACAGCCATCAACTATGGCTTCGGCGACGTTGAGGAAACGGGAATGCTTATTGCTGTCGATGAGATTCTCGAGGAGAAGCGCGTGCGACATATTGACTCGTTCATAGCCGAGCATCCCGAGGCGCTGAACATAACGTCGGGATCGAGCAATGTAGTGTATAAAGAAGACGAAAAGTCTCGATGAAATGGGCAAAAATTGAAATTTTTATAACATAATTAAAAACCTAAAGAAAATGAGAAAACTATTAACAACAATCGTGGCTCTCGTAGCCTTGATGATGGTCGGAAGTGTTGAGAGCAAAGCACAGACACCCCGCCCGGAGTATCCACGCCCACAGTTTGAGCGCGCCGACTGGGTTAACCTGAATGGTACATGGACCTATGCATTCGACTTCGGACGCACTGGTGGCGAGCGCGGATGGAACGAGAAGCAGAGCTTCGACAACACCATCACCGTACCATTCTGCCCTGAGAGTAAGCTTTCAGGAGTGGAGCACACCGATTTCATCAACTCAATCTGGTATCAGCGCACCATCAATATTCCTGCAGGATGGGGTGGAAAGAAGATTTTCCTGAACTTCGGTGCAGTGGATTACGATGCAAACATCTACATCGATGGCAAGTATGTGGCAAACCATAAGGGTGCCGGCTCATCGTTCAGCGTCGATATTACCAATAGAGTGAAGCCTGGTAGCAGCCACAACCTGATTGTCAGAGTTAATGATGACTTACGTGGAGGCATGCAGCCGGGTGGCAAACAGAGCACAGGTTATTACTCTGCAGGGTGTAGCTACACACGTGTTACCGGTATATGGCAGACGGTATGGATGGAAGCAGTCGAGAAAGAAGGACTGAAGTCAGTATTTGCTGTTCCCGATATCGACCAGAAACAATTGGTTATCCATCCTCAGTTCTACACAGAGAAGAACTCTAACAACTTGGTTGTCACCGTTTATGACGGTAGCAAGGTTGTTGCTACAAAGACAGTGCCTTGCACTAACAACAGTATTGTTGTAATTCCGTTCAAGACCATGAAACTCTGGACACCAGAGACACCTTATTTATATGATGTCACTTACAAGGTTGTTAGCGGTGGCAAGACAATCGATGAGGTGAAGTCGTATGCCGGTATGCGCAAGATTCATTGCGAGGGTGGTTACTTCTATCTGAACAACAAGCCATACTACCAGCGCCTTGTGCTCGATCAGGGATTCTATCCCGACGGCGTATGGACAGCACCTTCCGACGAAGCACTGAAGCACGATATCGAAATGTCGAAAGAGGTTGGTTTCAATGGAGCACGTCTGCACCAGAAGAACTTTGAAGAGCGTTACTTCTATTGGGCTGATAAACTTGGATATATCACATGGGCAGAGTTCGCCAGCTGGGGCTTGAACGTGAACAACGAGCTTGCTGCACGCAACACCATCGGCGAATGGACTGAGCTAGTGGAGCGTGATCGCAATCATCCTTCAATCGTCACATGGACACCATTCAACGAGACATGGGGTGCTGCTGACACCGGAGCATATCCTCGCATGATGATTGATCTCTACAATATCACCAAGGCTATGGATCCTTCACGTCCCATCAACGACGCAAGTGGCGACAGCCATGTGCTGACAGATATATGGACTGTTCACAACTACAAGCGTGGTCAGGATCTGCAAAACGATCTCGTGTTCAAAGCAGGCGAGGAGCCTTACCGCAACATAAACATCAACGATCGCCGTCATCAGAATTTCGCACGCTACGATGGACAGCCTTACATGGTTGATGAGTTCGGCGGACTTGGCTGGATTAAGCCAGAGGAGCGCGGGTCGTCGTGGGGTTATGGTGCACAGATTGAGACTCTCGAAGAGTTCTATCAGCTTTTGAAAGACGAGGTGGAGGCACTGAAGGCTTCGAAGCATGTAGTAGGTTTCTGCTACACACAGATTACCGATGTCGAGCAGGAGAAGAATGGTATCTACTACTACGACCGTACTCCGAAGTTCGACAGCAAGCGACTGAAAGAGATCTTCGAAAGCATTCCTTCGATTATCGAGAATCCTGTTGACTTGACAGAACCCTAAATGAAAAGGGAGAAGAAAGTTTTAATAGGATAGACATTATATAATTATCGGGTGGCAATATGAACATTGCCACCCGATAATGTTTTTAATTGAATACCAAAGAGGTCCACGTATCAGTCCACTGCGACTTTCATTGCCTGACTTCCTACTTTGATTATATAAACACCTCGCGACAGAGGAATGCAATGACTTCCCGACATAACCTCGTTTTTCATACATTCTCCTGCTGCTGTGTAAATGCTCACGAGTTGATTGCGAGCATCAAGGATGTGCAACTTGCCGTCACTTGCAAAGATGCCGACAGGCTCCTGTTGAATGTTAGTGATTCCATCCGGCTCGGGTATCTTTGTGTATAGCTGCGATTGTGGGACTGTTTGAGGATAGCTATGTATTCCGTTAATGTTCCATCTGAGGTTGATATGTGCTGTTCCGGCATTCTCGAAGTAAAGCAACTCAAGGTAGTAGAATTCGCCTTCGTTAAGTCGGGCGACGAATTTCCAGAACGGTTTATCCCAGTTAAATCCGAATCCTGGCTGGCCAATGTATTCGTTGTCGTATTTGTAAATAGGATTTGAGAGATCACTCAATCTGAATAACTTGAACGAGAAAGCGTCGTCGCAATATACAAGATTGAATGTATAACGCCCTGTCACAGGTGCAAGCAGATACCCTGTCCATTTGACAGAGAAACTCTCATCATCGCCAGGAGTGTTGAAAGGATTTCCCCAGTCCCAGTCGTGTTCAATCCTTGGGTCAACACGTGTAAACCTATATTCTCCCGGTTGGTCTTGTTCTGGAGAATGATGAAAGTCGGTGTCGTGGTAGATGTCAGGTATCGGATTTCCGAAATCAGAGCTTCCTTCCCAATATTCTCCTGTTATTCCATCGCCATTACCATTGAAGACATTATCTTCCACTATGTCATCTCCGTCGCCATAATCAGCCGATTGCCGTATTGAATATTTTTGGTCTAACGCCTTAAGCTGATCGAAAGGCATCTTCATTATCTCTTCGATATCCGGCGACCCATAAGCGTCCATGAGCCTAAGCATAGGATCGAGATGTGCTGCAAAGTTCCAGTTCAATGACTCGAAAACACCTCCTGTGCGCCTTGGTCTGCTTGATGTGCGAATGGTAAATGCCTCCATCTGCAATCCCTCCTGTTGGCCAGGGAAGAGTTCCTGATAGAGATTCATCGATTGTTTGGTATTATGAGCAGATATTCGTGCTACTTTCAGCCAATGTTCATCACCAGTGATAACATATAGACGGAAATACTGGAATGCCGACCATGCGAAACCAAGATCGGAAGCAGAGTGCGCAGCAGCGATGTTATGCTGTCCCACTATTGACCTGTCTCTTGGCCAGTCGGTAGCTCCGGTGTGGTCTATTTCAACAGGCACCTCATGCATGTAGGTATATGTCTCGACATATTTCGCGGATTGTATCGCGGCATCGAGCCATTTTTGTTCCTTTGTCAAGTCATATATGGAGAGGAATCCTTGCAAGGCTTGCTGTCCAGACTCTGAGTCAACATACTGTGGGTTGTCAATCACACACGCCACGTATGCATAATTAAGGTGGTTGTTTGTGTATGCCCACTCGGCAGCTTTTGTGGCAGTGTCGAGATACTTTTGCTCGTTGGTGGCAATGTATAGCTCAACGAGATATCTTACAGCACATATTGTTTGGTTCTTGTTCTGCTTTCCTGCAGGGTGTTTACCATCTTTTATTATGTACGGCTGATACTCCATATAGTAGCTGCCATCGTCGTTTTGGTTTTCCACTAGCCAGTCGCCGAACTTCTTGCAAGCCTCAATCCATCTTACTTTGTTTACGCCCTCTGCCTTTCTGTAGAGGCACCATGCTTCCAATACTTCTGTGAATCCTGCGCATGCTTGTCTCATTGAGCATTCTGTGTATTCCCACTTGTCTTTTTCGGGATTGCTTCTGAATCTGCTTCTTGGGAATCCGAGAGTAGACAATCCCCCTTGCGCCCAGAATTCAATTACGTCGGTACCATGTTTCTTCCAGTCAGCATTGTTCGATTCAATGCCTGCCTTCATCAGTGCGAAACCTGTGGAAGGTTGTAATCCTACAAATCCGAGTTCGTATGTCGTGCAGTCCATGGAGAAGTCGTTAAGTTTGATACTCCAAGGAAATCCCGGTGCGGTGACTGTGACGTCTTGCTTCGATTCGCTTTTAATAGGCGACAGATAGTAGTAATCAACCGTGTTTATAAGCGCGTTGTAAGCATGTGTAAGGTCTGTTTCATATATCGTAGGGTTATACAAGTCGAAGGCAGTATTCCATGCATTCGACACGCTTGTGGCATAGTCGTCAGTCTTTTCTATCTTAAAATAGACAGAATACTTATGAAACTTTCCGCCATTGATGAATGGGTGGCGTCGAACACCCTTGCCTCCAGCGTGCTGATCATTACCCGGCCATGTGGTCAGGGCAGTGTATAAGCTTCCGGGGCGTTGCTTTGTTATTCCCACACCTCCAAACTGATAGTCGGCACTAACAATCTGATCGCTGGCATCGGCAACAATCGTTGAGCATGGACTGTCGGTGTTTACGATGGTGAATGCCACCCCTGTTGTTTTGTCGCGCATCATCACTACGGGCAGTGTAATGCGGTCGTCGCGATATTGGAAATCATTGTCAGTGGCACTGATACTACCTGCAGGCATGTTGCCTTGTTCGGTGAAGCAGACGTTATACAGCACTGCGGGGATGAATTTGTCGAGTTTTTCGAAGTCGTTGGCATCGGCAGAGTGGAGTCCGAAGCTTGAATAGAATCCCGCATTCTGGTCGTCAGTAGCAGTATTGATGTCGATGTTGCGCTGCAAAGCGAATGCTCCATCGCCTTTGGAAGTGAAAACATCGGTGACGAGCAGTGTGACTTTTCCGTCGTACACAAATTCTGCCTTGAGTGTCAGCGAGTTATCATTTTTCTCTACAGACTTGTAGATAGGGTAAGAATTTGTTCCCTGACAGTTGATGCAAAGCGTGGGATTAGTGTTGCTTTCAGCGTTGAATGTCTGTCCGAAAGCCGTAAACGACACATAATATTTCCCGTTTGTCGTCTCGTTGACGTTCATTGTCACGTCGCCAGAGGTTAGTGTTTCTGTTCCCCATGCTGTCATTCCGACAACAGCGAAGATTATCAATAGCAGTTTTCTCATATCCATTTAATTTTAGGTTTGGCTGTTAGTTTGTATTTTGTTTATGTGTTTATTGCCTAACAAATTTGAAAACATTAAATCACGGGCAGTGATATCCCGTTGATTTTCTGATAGATGTCGAGGGCATAGACATCAGTCATGCCGCTTATGTAGTCCATTACCGCCATGATGCGTGTCTCGAGATTGTCGCTGTTGATGTTATACTGGCTGCTCACCATCCTTATTATCTGCTGAGAGTGGAAACGCTCTGGGTGCAAAACAGCCTCGATAAGCACTTGCATGAGAGTCTCCATTATCTTGTATCCGCTCAACTCTACCGTCACCACAGGGCGGCTGTTGTAGATTTTGTCAACCGACATACGCGAGCATTCCTCATAGGCTTTGGCAACATGAGGTGTGATATTCTTCACCAATGAGCCCTCAAACTCGCCTGCAAGTATCTTCTCTTCGTTGGCGACAAATGTGTCAACACACTCATTCACAAGCAGTCCGATAACCCTTGCGCGCATATATACCACTTTCTCGTTTTCGTCAGTCACTCCCTCGGCATCTATCCGCTCTTTTATCATCTGCTGAGTTGGCTCGTCGAAGAATCGGAGCAGCATTCGCTCGGTGTCGGCGAAGTTGAGAATCTTCAGTTTGTGAGCATCCTCAATGTCCATTATCTCGTAGCAAATATCATCGGCTGCCTCCACCAAGTACACCAGCGGATGGCGTGCCCATCGCTCACCTTCGCCGGCATCGGAGATGAGTGGGATGCCCAATTCATCGGCAATACGCTCGTATATTTCCTTTTCCGACACGAAGAACCCAAACTTCCCGTGCTCGCCAGCCATCCACGATGGGCGCGGATACTTAACCATTGCCGCCAGTGTCGAGTATGTCATCACGAAGCCACCCAGCCGCCGTCCTTCGAAACGGTGCGTGAGCAGTCGGAAAGCATTGGCATTGCCTTCGAAGTGAGTGATGTCGCTCCACAATTCAGGGCTTACCATATCCTTCACCACCATGCCCGAACCTTCGGAGAAGAAAGTCTGCATTGCCTTCTCGCCACTGTGCCCAAAGGGTGGATTACCAAGGTCGTGAGCCAAGCATGCCGCTGATACTATCGTGCCAATCTCTTCAAACAGCGAGCCCCTCAACTCGGGGTGCTTCTCGATGAGACGCCGCGACACATCATTGCCAAGCGACATTCCCACGCTCGACACCTCAAGACTGTGAGTCAGACGGTTGTGAACGAATATGCTTCCCGGCAGAGGGAACACTTGTGTCTTGTTCTGCAAGCGGCGGAAGGGAGCCGAGAATATCAGACGGTCGTAGTCGCGTTTAAACTCTGAGCGGTCGTCAAGGCGGTCCATGTAGCGATGTTCTTGCCCCAGACGCTTGTTGGTTATCAGTCGTTTCCAGTCCATTATTTCAGTTAGGTTTCGTTCTTCTTTCTCTGTTGTCGGTAGGGTAGGGCTCAGAAAAGAGCCTTTTATGTTCAGCATAAGGGCCTCTTATGTTCAGCTTAATGGGCTCTTATGTCTCGGTAAAGAGCCTCTTATGTCTCGGATAAGAGCCTCTTTATTCCAAGCACGTGGCTTTTGAGCCGAAATAAGGCGTTAAACTAAGCACCGACATGTATTCTTTGCAAAAGTAATGTAAAAAACAATAAAAACTTGTTTTTTAGTGGTTAAAATTTACTGATGTGGCGATAAATCACTATCTTTGTCGATAATTTGGACAATTATAACGATTATGATAGAAGTAAAAGTTGTAAATAAGGGCCACCAACCCCTTCCTGCCTACAGCACTCCGCAGAGTGCGGGCATGGATCTCCGCGCCAATCTGTCGGAGCCTGTCACGCTTCATCCCATGGAGCGTCGGCTCATTCCCACGGGGCTGCACATCGCTTTGCCTGAGGGTTACGAGGCACAGATACGCCCACGCAGCGGTTTGGCACTGAAGAAGGGCATCACTGTGCTCAACTCACCGGGTACCGTAGATGCCGACTATCGCGGCGAAGTGGGTGTGCTGCTCATTAATCTGTCGGGTGAAGACTTTGTCGTCAACGACGGTGAGCGGATAGCGCAGATGGTGGTGGCACGCCATGAGCAGGTGAAATTCGAGCAGGTGACTCTCCTCGATGAGACTGAGCGCGGCGAAGGAGGATACGGACATACAGGAGTGAAATAGTGAAGCCGAGAGATATATCGACACGGGGTTTCCTGACTACACTGCGCAGAAGCAATATTACAGCGGCGGTGCCACTCATCGTGGCGTTGTGGCTGATGACATCATGCGCTGTTGTAAAGCAGAATAAAACAGGCAAGAAAAGTGCTGCGGAGTATCAGATACTGCCCCGTGAGCAGCGTCTCACCGAGAATGAGCGCATGCGCTTCGACTATTACTTCCTTGAGGCATCACGGCTGCAAAATGCCGAGAAATTCGATGCCGCATTCGACTTGCTGCGCCATTGCATCGAGATCGATTCGCTGGCACCCGAGCCATATTATAAATTATCGTATTACTATTCCGACCTGAAGCAAGACTCACTTGCGTTGGCGTATCTCGAAAAGGCAGAAAAGCTAAATCCCCACAACGATGCCTATCATGAGCTTCTGGCACGGTTCTATACTGGAATGAAGCGCTACGACAAAGCTACCGAGGCTTACGAGAATCTGCTTCGCGACAATACCCAGCGCTCCGATGTGCTCAACATACTGCTGCAGCTCTACAATCAGAATCGCGACTACGACAATATGCTGCGCACCGTTGAGCGAATAGAGCAACTCGAGGGGGCAAGCGAGGAGACTACAATATCGAAAATGCGCACCTATGAGCTGAAAGGCAACAAGGAGATGGCGTATAAGACATTGAAGGAACTTTCAGACAAGCACCCCAGCGATGTCAACTACAAAGTGATGCTCGGCAACTGGCTCATGACAAACGGCGACAAACAGCAGGCATTCGGCATACTAAGCGAGGCTTTAGCTGATGAGCCAAACAACGGATATGCACAGAGTTCAATGTACGACTATTACAAGTCGGCAGGCGAGGATTCGCTCGCAACAATACTCCGCGACGAGATAATGCTCAGCAGTAAGACACCCGTGAAGACTAAGCTGACAATGCTGCAGCAGCTGATTCGCGACAGTGAGAAGGCAGGTGGCGACAGCACAGAGATTCTGTCGGTGTTGAATAAGATGATTGAGGCTAATCCAAAGGAAACCGATGTGGCAATGCTCGGGGCTGTGTATATGTCGGTGAAGAAAATGCCTCAAGACACAATCAATGCTCTCTACCGCCACATACTCAATGTTGAGCCCGATAATTTCAATGCACGACTTAACCTTATCGAGCAGAGTTGGCGCAAGAAAAACTGGAGTGAGGTGGTTGATCTCTGCAGCACTGGTGTGCAGTATAACCCCAATGAGATGGCTTTCTACTATTACATGGGAATAGCTTATTATCTCCACGAAGATGAAGACGGGGCACTCGATGCATTCTCGCGGGGTGTGGTGCAGATAACAGACAAGACAGATCCCAACCTTGCCAGCGATATGTATTGTGTCATGGGCGACATTCTGCATAAGAAAGGGCGTGTGGAAGAGGCTTACGAGGCTTACGACAAATGCCTTCACTGGAAAGAGGATAACCTGCAATGCCTTAACAACTACGCTTATTTCCTTAGTCAGGAGGGCGGTGATCTGAAAAAGGCAGAGAGCATGAGTCTGAAGACAATCAAGGCAGAGCCAAACAATGTGAACAACCTCGATACCTATGCTTGGATATTATTCCTGCAAGAGCGTTATGAGGAGTCGAAGATATATATCGATCAGGCACTTCGCAATGATACCGATTCAGTGCCTAATGCCGTTATCCTTGAGCATGCCGGCGACATCTATATGATGACAGGGCACACTGATGAGGCACTCGATTACTGGAAAAAGGCATTGGCTACAGGCGAGGGAACGGCATTGTTGAACAGAAAGATAAAACAGAAAAAATATATTCCCGATGAAAAGAAATAGAAACATAGACGGTTTTATGAAGAAAAGCGCAATGCTGTTGATGGGATTGCTTTTGCTTGCCTCTTGCGGATCAAAGCGTTCGTCAGTGGCTGAAAGCAGTGTGGCACCGCTGCCAACCGACGCAAAAGCCGTTGATGAGGCATTGCTCGTAAGAGTAAACTCAAACAGCGTGAATGAGCAGAATATCGTGGGGAGCATGAAGTTCTCACTCAATATGAATGGCAGAAACATCTCCGCACCGGGTTCACTTCATATGCGCAGAAACGAGATAATACGTCTGCAGGTGTTTGTGCCGCTGCTCGGATCAGAGGTGGGACGTGTTGATTTCACGCCTACAAAAGTACTGCTTGTCGACAGACTGCACAAGGAATACATCGAAGCCGACTATACCACAATCAGTTTCCTGAAGAATAACAACATCGATTTCTACACCCTTCAGTCGCTGTTCTGGAATCAACTTCTTGTTCCTGGCTCCGACAAGGTTACCGACTCTGATTTGCAACGCTTCACACTCAACGGCTACAAGACAGCAGGCAGACTCGATATTGCCCTTGAGAGTGGCAAGCTTAACTACGAATGGTCGGCAGACAGGCTGTCATGCCTTATTCAGCAAGCACTTCTCACCTATGAGAGTGCCACGCGAGGCAAGTCGGAAATGAAATGCACCTACAGCGATTTCACTAAATTGGGCAAGAAGCAGTTCCCCCTGTCGATTGTCTTCAACATGCACACGAAGGCTACAGGCAAGGAGCGAAATGCTACGATGACGATAAAGCTCAACGATGTCTCCAACGACTCAAAGTGGGACGCAACTACCACTCTGTCAAATAAATACGAGAAAATAGAATCTTCTGATTTGTTCGATAAACTATTAAAAATGTAGCGATGCGACGACTCATTATCCTCATCACGGCAATACTCCTGGCCTTCCCATCGTATTCACAAACGAAGAAGACCACCACCGCGGCAAAGAAACCCGTTGCCACGGCGAAGAAATCGACTGCCCAGAAAAAGACAACAACCACCGCAAAGAAGTCATCGGCAACAACAAAGAAGTCGTCGACAAAGAAAAAGACATCGACAACAACGAAGAAGTCCACACAAAAGCAGACTTACACAAACAAAAACATACAGGGACTTCAACAGCAGCGCAGCGAGATACAGCGCAAGATAAAGCAGCAGGAGCAGGCTCTCAAAGCCAACCAAGCTGATGTGAAGAAGCGTCTCGACAACATCATGCAGATAAATGCCGACATCACTGCGCATCAGAAGAGCATCGAAAACATCGAGAAAGAAATCGGAGGGCTCGATGCTGACATAAATCTGCTCACGATACAGCTGGCTAATCTTGAGTCGCAACTCAACGACTACCGCTCACGCTACATCAAATCGATGAGCTATCTCACTCGTAATCATACAGTTGAAGACCGTCTGATGTTCATCTTCTCGGCAAAGAGTTTTGCTCAGATGTATCGCCGCTCGAGGTTTGTAAAAGAGTATGCCGATTACCAGAAGGTGCAGGGTGAGGCTGTGAAGGCAAAGCAAGAGCAGGTGAAAGAGAAGCAGGCACAGCTCGAGAGTGCCAAGGGGCAGAAAAACACACTGCTGCAGAAGGGCAAGAAAGAGCGCTCAGATCTTGAAGCACAGCAAGCAGAGCAGAAGAAGATGGTGAGCAGTCTGCAGCGTCAGCAGAAGACAATACAGGGTGTCATAGCGCAGCAGAAACAGAAAGATGCCAAGCTAAATGCCGAAATCGATCGACTTGTGGCTATCGAGATAGAGAAAGCCCGTCAGCGTGCTATTGCCGAGGCAAAGAAGAAAGCCGAGGCTGAGGCTGCCGAGAAGAAGCGCAAAGAAGAGCTTGCACGCAAGAAAGCCGCCGCCGCTGCCGCCGCCAAAGAGAATGAGCGACTCGTCGAGGAGGCTCGTAAGCGTGAGGCAGAGGCAAAGAGAAATGTGCGTGATGCGCAGAACAGCGGCGATGAGGCAGCGAGGGCAAGGGCACAGCAGCAGCTCAACGAGGCAGAGTCGAATCGCAAAGCTGCTGAGCTGAAGGCTTCGGCTGATGCATCGCGTAACAAGAAAGATATTGAGAATACCACCAAGCGCAATGAGCGTGAGACGTGGCTGAGTGCTTCCGATCGCAAGCTAAGCGGTAACTTCGAGGCTAACAAGGGCCGCTTGCCGATTCCTATCACGGGAGGCTATCGCATAGTGCGCCACTTCGGGCAGTATAATGTCGAGGGGTTGAAGAATGTGCAACTCGACAGCAAGGGTATCAACATCAAGGGGCAGCCAGGGTGCCAGGCGCGCTCTATTTTCGAGGGTGTGGTAGGTGCTGTTTTCAACTACGATGGTGCCTGGGCTGTGATGGTGAGCCACGGAGCTTACATCTCAGTGTATTGCAATCTGCGCAGCGTCAGTGTGAGCACAGGGCAGCGAGTGTCAACGCGCCAGGCTCTGGGCGTTGTGGGTGTAGACAACATACTCCAGTTCCAGCTCCGTCACCGCACGGCAAAGCTCAATCCTGAAGTGTGGCTCGGGAGATAAAAGGCTTTTTTATTTGACGTAAAAGCCTCTTAAACTTGAAATAAAAAGCTCTTAAACTTGAAATAAAAGCTTCTTAAACTTGAAATAAAAGGCTCTTAAACTTGAAATAAAAGCTTCTTAAACTTGAAATAAAAGGCTCTTAAGTGTGATATAAGAGCCTGTTTTATGCAGAGAAAAGGCAGTGTTGATATCGTTTCAGCACTGCCTTGTTTTTGTGTGTATTATAATAATTTGTTTACTCTGATGGTGTTGAGGGTGTTAACTGCGGGTTTACAGCTGCAAGCCATCAAGCAGTTTGATATATGTGTTGATGGCGTCATCAACTTCAGCAAGCATTATATACTCGTCAGCGGTATGTGAGCGGCTGCTGTCGCCAGGCCCCATCTTCACCGAGTGGCACGTGAGCAATGCCTGATCGCTTAATGTCGGTGAGCCGAATGGTGTCTTTCCTAAAGCCACGCAACGCTTCACAAACGGATGCTCAATGCTTATCCGCGATGATGACAATCGCAGTGAGCGCGCCACGGCTTCACCCTTGAGATTACGCTGTATGATGTCGAGCACCTCGCTGTTGGTGTAGAGCTCGTTTGTGCGCACATCAACTACCATCCTGCAAGTGTCGGGCACTACGTTGTGAGCTGTCCCTGCCTCAATCATTGTCACCTGCATCAGTGTTGCTCCGAGCAGAGTGCTCTCTTTCTTGAAGCGGTAAGTGCGCAGCCATTGCAAGTCGTCGATAGCCTCGTAGATGGCATTCACACCCTCTCTTCTTGCTGCATGCCCTGCCACGCCACGGCAGGTGACATCGACCACCATAAGCCCTTTCTCGGCTATTGCCGGTTGCATGCCTGTGGGCTCACCCACTATTGCCAGTGCAATCTCAGGCAACATGCTCTGCATCAGCTGCATACCGTCGGCTCCAGATACCTCTTCTTCGGCAGTAGCCAGGAAGATGATGTTATACGCCTGCTGCGTGGCGTTGAGTGCTATGAAAGTCTGCAGCAGTGCCACGAGTCCCCCTCCGCAGTCGTTGCTGCCCAGTCCATATAGCCTTCCGCTGTCGTCTATCGCAGACTCAAAGGGGTTGCGAGTCCACGAGCTGACAGGCTTCACGGTGTCGATATGCGCATTGAGCAGTATTGTGGGCTTCTCGTCGCTGAAGTCTTTTGAGCAGCACCACACGTTGTTTTTCTCGCGCTGTGGTGTCAGCCCGTTGTCTGTCATCCAATCGAAGAGAGCACTTGCGGCATCATCTTCGTTGCGACTTGTCGATGGAATGGCTATTAGCCTCTGCAGCAGTGGCAGCCAGGGAGTGTAGAGTTCAGAGTTCATAGTGTAGAGTGTAGAGTTCATAATGTAGAGCTTATTTATTTTTCCACCACCCCTGCCCCTCCTCCAAAGGAGGGGAAATCTCGAGTAGAGACATATCTGGGCAGTGTTTTTCCTCAAATAACGAGCAAGTGGCAGTTCCCCTCCTTTGAGGAGGGGCAGGGGTGGTGGTACAATACGCATGGGTAGGTGTGGTAGAGTCAATTGTCTTAACTCCCTAACTCCTTAACTCCTTAACTCCCTTTTACAAACTTTTCGTTTTTCGTTTTTCGTTTTTCACTCCGACCGAAGGGAGGTTATTCTTCCAGTTTGCCGTCGATTTTGAGTTCTTCCACGTATTTGTCTATCTTTCTCAACTCGCGGGGAATATCGATTCTCTGCGGGCAGTGAGGTGAGCATTGTCCGCAACCCACGCAGTGATTAGCCTGACGCAGTCGTGGCACGCTGCGGTCGTAGCCAATCAAGAATGCCCTGCGCTGCTTGCGATACTCCTCATCCTGGCGACTCTTCGATATATACCCCTCTTTGATACACTTGTTGTAATGCACGAATATCGAGGGTATGTCAATGCCATAGGGGCACGGCATGCAGTAGTTGCACTCGTTGCAGGGTATGGTATTCAAGTCATAGATATGGCGTGCGATGTCCATCAGGAATTCGTTTTCCTCGTCGGTGATAGGCTTCAGCGGGGCATACGTGCGGATATTCTCTATGAGATGCTCCATGTAAGTCATACCACTCAGCACTGTGAGCACCCCCTCAGGAGTGCCTGCGAAGCGGAAAGCCCACGATGCCACGGTGCTCTCAGGGTCTCGCTGCTTCATCTTCTTCACGATATTCTCAGGCACACTCGCCAGTCTGCCACCCAGCAGCGGCTCCATTATCACCGCGGGGATGCCTCTCTTCTGAAGCTCGCCGTAGAGATACACGGCATCAGTGTTGCGTGAATTTATCTCGTTGGCAAACTCCCAGTCGAGGTAGTTGAGCTCTATCTGCGCAAAATCCCAGTGATAGCGCCCCTCATCGTGCCACTGCATGAGCAAGTCGAATACCTCCACATCGCCGTGATACGAGAATCCGAGGTTGCGTATACGCCCTGTCTTGCGCTGCTCCACAAGCCAGTCGAGGATGCCGTTGTCGATATATCTGGCGTTGAAAGCCTCCATACCGCTCATGTTCTTACCCTTGCTGTCCTGCGCACCCATGCCGATGCCGTGCATAAGCAGATAGTCCACGTAATCCACTTGCAACTCTTTCAGCGAATTCTCGAACATCGCTATCGACTCCTTCCGTGGCCATGAGGCAGGGGAGAAGTTGCTCATCTTCGTGGCAATGAAATACTTATCGCGTGGGTACCTGCTCAGTGCGATACCCGTGCAATGCTCTGAGCGCCCCTGACAATAAGCGGGACTCGTATCGAAATAGTTCACACCATGCTCGATAGCCACATCCACTTGCTTGTTCACCAGTTCCTGATCAATGTCGGCATCGGGGTTTTCACGCCCTGAGCCGCCACCCTCCACAGGCAGACGCATCATGCCATATCCCAGCAGCGACACCTTCTCGTGAGTGTTCGGGTTCTCACGCATCGTCATCATACCCTTCGGCAGTTCAGCAAAATCACTGCCGTTATCCTTACCCTTGCCGGTACATGCAGCGAGCAGTGCCGATGAACCAATCGCACCGCTACCTATCGATTTGAAAAAATCTCTTCTCTTCATGGCTTCTTAAATCTGTTTGTGTACCTCATGACCTTCAACATAAATCGCACTCAGTGGGCGTGCCGGGCACAGATTCTCGCATGCTCCGCAGCCTATGCATCGTGTCTCATCCACCGCAGGCACCCATGCTCCCTCCTCGTCGTCGGCATCCAGCGGCACCATCTCGATAGCCCCTACAGGGCAGTGACGCTCACAGTTGCCACACTCCACGCCGTCAGTCACCGCAATGCAGTTCTCGCGTATCCACACCGCATGCCCCACTTGCGTGCTTGATTTCTCGGCAAGCGTGATGGGTTGTATAGCCCCTGCCGGGCACACCTCAGAGCAACGGTTACACTCCGGGCGACAATAGCCACGCTCAAAACTCATCGTGGGCTGCATCAGCTTCGCGAGTGATGTCGATGGCCGCAGCACATTATTCGGGCACTGCGCCACACACAGCTGGCAGGCGGTGCATCGAGTAGCCATATTCTTTGCCGACAGCGATCCTGGCGGCGTCACGGCAGTCATGCGTTTCGGCGTCACCTTCTTCTCTATCGCAGCCAGTCCGCCGTCAACCTTCTGCTTCTCTTGCCCTATCGTGGCGGCAGTAGTAGCCAGTGCCGCACCAATCAGAAACGAGCGTCGCCCTGTGTCGGGCTTCTCTTCTGTCGTCGTCTCCGCTGCTGTCGATGCACTCTTCTTCGCTGCCTTCCTCTTCGGAGCGCAATAGCTCAGCGCATTCCACTCGCAGTTGCCTATGCAGTCGCCGCACACCACACAACGGCTGTAGTCGATGCGCTCACCCTTGAAGTCGATACACGCAGCCTTGCAGTTACGCGCACACTTGCCACACTTGCGGCACTTCTCCTCGTCGATTCTTATCTTCAGCAGCGAAGCCCTCGAGAGGAAGCTCAGTATCGTGCCCACGGGGCATATAGTGTTGCAATACGTGCGGCCACCCCTCCATGCCAGTATGGCGATGATGACGAGTGTCACCGCAGCGATGATGAATGTCGGCAGGCTCTTTATCCACACCTCCGTGGCGTAGAAGGCATAACTGTCGAAGTGCTCTGCTATCGCAGCCAGCACATTGTTCCCTGCCTCATAGACAGGTCGCAGCAGGTTAGTCACTATCCTTCCGTAACTGCTATACGGTGCCAGCAGAGCCACCACCGATCCTATCCCTGCTGCAAAGGCCACGATGAACACCCCCAGCACGCCATACCTCACCCATCTCTTCTCGCGAGAGTACTTGTAGCGGTTTTTCTTCCGTCCCCATCCCTGCCACGCAATGATATCCTGCATGATACCCAGCGGGCAGATGACAGAGCAGTAAATACGTCCGAAGATCAGTGTCACCGCCACCAGCGCCACTATCACCACGGCATTGAGAGCCATGAGGGCAGGCAGGAACTGAATCTTCGCCACCCATCCCAGCCACGCATGCAGCGCCCCAGTGATGTCGAGAAAGAGCAGTGTGATGAGAGTCATCATCACCGCAGCAAGAAAAATCCTTATTCGCCTAAGCATATTGTTTTTGTTTTGTATGATTTCAAAAAAGAAGAAGAGCATGCACCTCTCTGCTGCAAATTTATGAAATAAAATCTAATAACTCAACAAAAAACAAAACAATTTCCCTTACAGCGAAAGAATCTGAAAACTTTTTTATTTAAAACATAAATAACCATAAATGAGCCATAAATTATTAAACGATAACGCGAACTTTTTTATTTAAAACATAAATTACCATAAACGAGCCATGAATTATTAAACGATGACGGTGCTTTTTATTTAAAACATAAATCACCATAAATGAGACATGAATTATTAAACGATGAGGGTACTTTTTTATTTAAAAACCATTCGTGGCTGTTAGTGGTAATTACCTCCCTTGCGGTCAGTGGGTCTGCGACAAGTCTAGTGGTAATTGAAAACAATTATATTTAACATGAATTACCATGAATAATCATGAATTATTAAACGATAACTTTTTTATTTAAAAAAAATTCGTGGCTCGTTAGTGGTAATTAGTGTTGAAACAAATAATTCGTGGCTCATTTGTGGTAATTAGTGTTTTAAAAAACGAGTTGAAACAAAAAACCATTAGTGTTTAATAAAAAATCTGCTTAATCTGCATGGAGTAAATACATTAACGTTATCGTCAACGTACCATATAATTAATAATGTGTTTTTGTCACTACAATATATTTTATGTATCCCTCCGCGCAATCTGCCTGAGAATAAAAAAGGGTGACTTGCACCCCTATAAAAGTTACAAAGTTACAATGTTACAAAGTTACACTTTGTGTCTATCCTCTGCAGCCATCGTCTGATTTAGTTTTTCAATCACAAGTTTGTCTGCGGGTAACCATTTCACGCTGTTCAGTTCATTTTTTCTTAACCATTTAGCTGACTCATGCTCGTTCAGATGTAATGCTTCTGATAGTAGCGAGCATAGAAAGCAGTGCATCGTAAGATGAAATTTTGGATAATCATACTCTACTGTATAGAAGAATTCTTCCACGTTAATCTCAGTTGACAACTCTTCGCGGATTTCCCGTTTCAATGCCTCTTCAGGCATTTCTCCAGGTTCAATTTTTCCCCCAGGGAATTCCCACCAGTCTTTCCATTCACCATACCCTCGTTGGGTTGCGAATATCTTACCTTCCTTGCGAATAATTGCTGCAACTACTTCTATCTGTTTCATCATCCTACTGCCATTTTCTGTGCTTTTTCCAAGATAAATCCTGGTATATGATTACGCATGGCCCAAGTGATGGTCATTGGTTTGTTCCCATGCGATTTAACATAATCAACCAATCCTAAACAATAATATGGTGAGGTAAAACCATATTCGTCAACTTTGTGTTCTCTTACAAATAAAATGAACTTACGGCCGTTTTTCTTTTGTTCTACATATCGTCGACCTGAATTCTGATGACTAGCACTGTTTTGTGACTGCCAATTAAAGAGAGTTTCATTAATGGCATAATCCTCGTATTGTGTGCTTGGTGAGAAGTCCTTATCGCTTTTGTTGAGTGTTACCCACAATAATTCAGTGTTGATATTGTCTATACTATATACTCCGCTTTGCGGAATGGCACCAGCTTTTCTAGCTGTTCGTTTGCCAAATATGGCAAGCTGCTGCTCACGAGTATAGCAACCAAACAATTCAAGCACATTATCTTCACCAAGTTCTACGATAGGTTTTGTGGAAATAATTAAGTGCTCAGAAAGATACTGAACAATTTGCCGTAACTCTTCAACAAATAGTGGATAGGAGCCAAACTTTTTTAGGCCTTCATCAACACTTGCAAATCCAAAATTATCTATCGACTTTACAAACAAATCATAGTATAACATCAGCGCAAAGGTGTTGTTCCTTGGAGTATGTTTATAATTGAAGCCGTTATTTATCAATTGGTTTATAAACCCAAGATAACGAATTGAGTTAACATGTATGAGTCGTGACATATTTTTTTCAAACTCACTCGTAAACCTGTCTGTTGGATAGCTCAACATTCCTGCCTCTTTTAAAAGGGCATTCCAACATTTAGTTTTATATATGACGCGAATATCCAAATCAAATTGGTTAAGGAAGTTTTGTAAATTAAGAGGTTTATCGCTGTTCACTCTAAATTGCGCAACTTCTTGTCTAAGACGTCTTAAATTGAAAATAGCCGAATTGATATTGCTGAAAATATATTCACGAGCTAATTTGTCCATTGTAATGTTACACCCACGAGGTAGCATTGTGAAACTCTTTGCAACAGCACTCTTAATGGTATTTGTTGATACACTCTTTGACTTTGGTATCAATGCCCTAAAGCGACTCTCAAAACTATAGTTTACGTGTGCTTGGGCTACAAAGTCGAGCACAGTCAAACATTCCTTATCAGGTGCAAGACGGAGCCCACGACCTAACTGTTGAAGAAATATTGTAAGACTCTTTGTAGGACGTAGGAACAATACAGTGTCGATCTCGGGAATGTCAATTCCTTCATTGTAAATGTCAACCACGCAGAGATAGTTTATCTGTTTGGCTTTAAATTGATTTTGAATATCTTCACGACGTTCTAAACTATCATTTCCTGAAAGCATTGCTGCACGATAACCTATTGAGCATAATCCTTCCGCCACATCATGTGCGTGTTCAAGTGTAGCGCAGAAGCAGAGCGCACGACAATCATGCTCGTCGGATAGATATCGTGGCAGCGATTCTGTGATGAGTCTCAACCTTTCTCGTGTATTCAGTTTTCTTACTAACTCGTTTTCGTCGTAGCCACCCTGAGTCCATGTTACATGACTTAGGTCGGTAGTCCTATCACCCACACAGAAGTATTGAAACGGCGAAAGAAGCATATTATCAATAGCTTCAGGTAATCGAAGTTCGGCTGCAATACGTTGGTTGAAATTCGACAGATTTACACCATCTGCTCGCTCAGGGGTAGCAGTCAAACCAATAAGAATCTTTGGTGTGAACAAATCGAATACTTTCTGATAACTTATAGCCTCACTGTGGTGAGCCTCGTCCACAACAATATAGTCATAATAGTTGCTCCCACAATTGATAAATGTTTCTATATTAGAATTGAACGACTGGATGGAAATAAACAAATGACTCAAGTCTCCAGTTTTTGAGGGTCTGTGTTCACCTACCCAGAGTTCGCCAAAAGTGTTATTGTTAAGAACAGAACAGAAAGTATTGATAGATTGTTCTAATATTTCCTTACGATGAGCAACAAAAAGCAGTCTGTGTCGCGAATTATTATCATAAAAGCGTTTGTAATCAAATGCAGCGATAACGGTTTTTCCTGTTCCTGTGGCTGCAACAATCAAGTTTTTGTAGCTCTGATGTATTTCTCTTTCTACCGTTAACTTATCCAAGATAGCTTTCTGGTGGGGTAATATGTAAAAATTTTGCAGGACACGCCCCGCACTTCTTTTTGTTTTATTCCGTTCTGAGATAGTCGTTACGAAGCGTTCATAGTCATAATCTTCAAAATTATCGCTATTCCAGTATGTGTCGAATGTTGCAAGTGCCTTTTGAATAATATGTGGATTCTCTTGATTAGTAATGCGCATGTTCCACTCCAAACCCTTTGTTAGTGCTGAGCGTGACATATTAGAAGAACCTATGTATGCCGTGTTCATACCACTTTCTCTGACGAAAATGTATGACTTAGCGTGCAGACGGTCTAAATCGCAATTATACGATACTTTAATTTCCACTTTGTTAGGTGCTAATTGCTTAAGGTAATCGACAGCCTTTGGCTCGCTTGCACCCATATAAGTTGTAGTAATTAATTTTAATTTTGCGTTTGGCTTTGAAAGAAACTCTAGTAGTGCATTTTTAAAGATTCTAACACCAGAAAAACGCACGAAAGCAACTATCCAGTAGATCTCGTCGGCAGTCTGAATGTCACGTTCTATCTCTCCATCAATCGAAAGGTCTGTATTGCTTCCAGTAAAAAGATTGCTGACTGTGTAGCCAGATAGCGGGCGCATCATGACGCGTTGTTGGGCTTGCTCTCTTGTGAGTCCAGCCATATCAACAATGCCACTTAATAATACTTTTTCGTTTGTCAACAAACTGTCATCAATGTCACACTTCCATTTTTTATCGATAAAGTTAAGAATGTCGTTTATAAAACTAATTCTTCCCTCGAGGGTCTCAAATAGAGATTCATCAGAAAGTAGATTGTTGATTATCTTCGCAATGTAATTAGTAAGCAGTTTAGAAGCCTCACCAGAGTCAATACTGTCTTTAAAGATATATTTGTCAGACAAAGTCTCCAACTTCTTCTTAAGTGCCCTATAAATAAGTGATTCGTAGATTCCCGATTTTAGTTCCATAGTATAAAAATGTTACAAACGCAAAGGTAGTCATTTTTCCCTTTAGGGCAAAATGATTGCGGAAATTTTTAATAAAACACTTGAGTGGCACGCTGCAGTCGTGCCACTCTTTGTGTTTGCAATGCACCGTTTACGGCTCTTGGTCGTCAGCAGGCGTAGAGGTGTCGACAGCATTCTTTGGTGCTTCCTTCACACTCATACCGTCGTGATAGATGCGATTCCGCGGGTTGGTCATGCAACATGATGTCTTTTGTGGGGCTTAAGACGATGTGTTTTATATTGCTTTACGTTGTGTGTGGAAAATTTTGCTAGCAAATTTTTCATTAAAGAGCCCATCTAAAGTCATTAAAGAAGCTTTCTATTCGAAAATTTGCTAGCAAAATTTTCATGACTTATTTTGTTCGTTTTAGAAATCATATTTTTATCACTAAAGAATACGAAAACAACGAAAGATACGAAAAGAGTTTTAAACCACTAGACTTGTCGCAGACCCACTGACTGTATAGGAAGTAATGACACTAATGATACGAATGCTTTTTCGTGTATTTCGTTATTTTTGTTTGTTTTACTTTACGCTCCGCACAGTGACCGTTGGTTCGTGAACTAAAAAAATCTTTGTTTTCGTGATCTAAAAAAATGTTTTCGGGATATAAATAATTGTGTTCGTGCACAGGTGGGTGACGGGTGAGGGATGGTTTTTAGGGCAGTGGCGAGAGAGGGAAAGGCAAAAAGATGTTAATAAAGGGGAAATTTCTTACAGAAAAATATTCCGTAAGGCAGAAAATGATTATTTTTGTAGCAACGTAGTTAATTTAAGGAGTTAAGGAGTTAAAGGAGTTAAGGAGTTAAGACAAATGACTCTACCACCCCAGCCCCTCCTTATCATGGAGGGGAACCGCGAGTCACTCCCTGACGACCGGAACTCATTACTAAGTGTGAGATACTTAAATCATAACATCATAAAAAATAATTTAACCTAATTAACCAAACAAAATTATGGCAGATATTTCAAGAAGAGAATTCCTGAAGAGAGGCGGAAGCGCTCTGGCAGGTATGATCGTTGCCCCGTCAGTTGTTCCCGCATCAGTGCTGGGTAAGAAGGTGGGCAAGAAAGCTCCAAGTGACAAACTGAACATCATGGCTGTCGGTATCGGCGGACGTGGTTCTGCTGACCTCCACGCTATGGAGACAGAGAACATCATCGCTCTGTGCGACGTTGACTGGAAGTATGCCGCAAAGGTGTTTGAGCGCTATCCTAACGCTGCACGCTACAACGACTATCGCAAGATGTTTGACGAGCAGCTGAAGAGCGCCGACGCAGTGCTCGTGGCTACCGCTGACCACACACACGCTATCATCGCTGCCGACGCTATCATGGCAGGCAAGCACGTGTATGTGGAGAAGCCAATGACATTGTATGCTTACGAGTCGCGTCTGTTGACAATGCTCGCTAAGAAGTATAAGGTGGCTACACAGATGGGTAACCAGGGTGCTTCGAGCCGTGGCACACGTCAGGCACTGAACTGGCTGTGGAACGGTGAGATCGGTGAGGTGACACGCATCGACTCGTTCACCAACCGCCCGATATGGCCACAGGGCATCAATGCCCCTAAGCAGCCACAGCCCGTGCCATCGACAATGAACTGGGATGCTTTCATCGGCCCGGCTAAGTTCCGTCCATACCACGAGGTATACACACCTTGGAACTTCCGCGGATGGTGGGACTTCGGTTCTGGTGCACTGGGTGATATGGCTAACCATATCCTGCAGGTGGCATACAAGGGACTCAACCTCGGTGCTCCATCAGAGGTTATCGGAACGTCGACAATGCTGATGACCGACTCTTGCCCGACAGCAGAGAAGATTACCTATCGCTTCCCAGCACGCGACAATATGAAGAAGCTTGCCCTGCCCGCATGCGAACTGACATGGTACGACGGTGGTATTCGCCCCGAGCTGCCTTTCGACATGCCAAACGACAAGCACTTCGACGACAACGGCGTTACCGTTTACTACGGTACGAAGGACACCATGGTTGTTGGTACCTACGGCTACGAGCCATTCCTGGTATCAGGCCGCAAGCCTGTTGTGCCTGAGCTGTGCCGCGTGGTTAAGGACGACAACCACCAGCAAGACTGGATACGCGCTTGTAAGGAAAGCCCCGAGAACCGCGTGCCATCATCTTCAGACTTCAGCGAGGCTGGACCTCTGAACGAGATCATCGTGATGGGTGTGGCTGCCGTACGTCTGCAAGACCTGCGCCAGTGGCTGAAGTGGGATGCTGAGAACATGCGCTTCACCAACATTCCTGCCGATGCCAAGATACGCTTCGTCATCGAGGATAAGTTCAACATTGTGGAAGGTCACCCGACATTCGACCGCGACTACAGTGAGCCTGTTGATGCAAATGAATTCGCTGCTCAGCTCATCAAGCCTGTATACCACAACGGTTACAAACTGCCTGAACTTCCAACACTGTAATTTTTAAAAAGGAGTTAAGGAGTTAAGGAGTTAGCCGGGGTAACCGGGGGTTTTCCGGAGGTTTCCGGAATAACCGGAATAACCGGGTT